>NZ_CAMHVK010000005.1:0-185736 GCF_946188615.1 Streptococcus mitis | reverse complement strand
CGAACACAGAAGTTAAGCCCTAGAACGCCGGAAGTAGTTGGGGGTTGCCCCCTGTGAGATATGGAAGTCGCTTAGCTCTAGGGAGTTTAGCTCAGCTGGGAGAGCATCTGCCTTACAAGCAGAGGGTCAGCGGTTCGATCCCGTTAACTCCCATAGGTCCCGTAGTGTAGCGGTTATCACGTCGCCCTGTCACGGCGAAGATCGCGGGTTCGATTCCCGTCGGGACCGTTTGAAATAACGTAAGTTATTTTAGACTCGTTAGCTCAGTTGGTAGAGCAATTGACTTTTAATCAATGGGTCACTGGTTCGAGCCCAGTACGGGTCATATATGCGGGTTTGGCGGAATTGGCAGACGCACCAGATTTAGGATCTGGCGCTTAACGGCGTGGGGGTTCAAGTCCCTTAACCCGCATTAAGATATAATAAATGAGCCGGCTTAGCTCAGTTGGTAGAGCATCTGATTTGTAATCAGAGGGTCGCGTGTTCAAGTCATGTAGCCGGCATTTTTAGATAGAAGAAAACAGTGCGAACGTAGTTCAGTGGTAGAACACCACCTTGCCAAGGTGGGGGTCGCGGGTTCGAATCCCGTCGTTCGCTTAGAGAGGCCGGGGTGGCGGAACTGGCAGACGCACAGGACTTAAAATCCTGCGATTGGTAACGATCGTACCGGTTCGATTCCGGTCCTCGGCATAAACTAATGAGCACCCTTAGCTCAACTGGATAGAGTACCTGACTACGAATCAGGCGGTTAGAGGTTCGACTCCTCTAGGGTGCATTTTTCTATTTAACTCGGGAAGTAGCTCAGCTTGGTAGAGTACTTGGTTTGGGACCAAGGTGTCGCAGGTTCGAATCCTGTCTTCCCGATATATGGCGGTGTAGCTCAGCTGGCTAGAGCGTCCGGTTCATACCCGGGAGGTCGGGGGTTCGATCCCCTTCGCCGCTATAAAGATCTTGTTGGACCTTTAGCTCAGCTGGTTAGAGCTCTCGGCTCATAACCGAGTGGTCGTAGGTTCAAGTCCTACAAGGTCCATTTGAATAATATGGAGGATTACCCAAGTCCGGCTGAAGGGAACGGTCTTGAAAACCGTCAGGCGTGTAAAAGCGTGCGTGGGTTCGAATCCCACATCCTCCTTTTGTATTAACGCGGGATGGAGCAGCTCGGTAGCTCGTCGGGCTCATAACCCGAAGGTCGTAGGTTCAAATCCTGCTCCCGCAATAAGGCTCGGTAGCTCAGTTGGTAGAGCAATGGATTGAAGCTCCATGTGTCGGCGGTTCGATTCCGTCTCGCGCCATTTTTACTTATAGTGTGTATGCGGGTGTAGTTTAGTGGTAAAACTACAGCCTTCCAAGCTGTTGTCGCGAGTTCGATTCTCGTCACCCGCTTTGAACTTTGTTCAAATTACCAAGTTTTTAACTTGGGCGCGTAGCTCAGGTGGTTAGAGCGCACGCCTGATAAGCGTGAGGTCGGTGGTTCGAGTCCACTCGTGCCCATTAATAGGAGAATTACTCAAGAGGCTGAAGAGGACGGTTTGCTAAATCGTTAGGTCGGGTAACTGGCGCAAGGGTTCGAATCCCTTATTCTCCGTTTTATTGAGAGTTTATAACTCTTTTTTTGTATTTTTAAGAATAGTAGAATAAAAACTTCAGATTTGTAAAACTTAATTGGATTACTTATCTGAAGTTTTTTTTTCGCTCTTTGTCAACTGTAGTGGGCTGCAGAAAAGCTAAAATCTTTATATATTGTTGATTTTATGGTTGTGCTTGTTTATTACTACTTCCAACTCTTGAGTGAAATTTCTCCGCTATTGAGCCAGATTTCTTTTCCGTTATCACATTGAACTAAAAGTTTTCCACTTTCAGAGATATCTTTAGCAAGTCCCTTGTGGTCTTTTTGATCTAGTGTGAAAGTCACTTCTTTTCCTAGAACGAATGACTGTTTTTTATATAGGTATAACAACTCATCTGCTGGCGTTTTGAAGAAAGAACGCCAGATTTCTATGATTAATTCATTTCTGGTAATAGGTGCTGGAGCTTTGAATAAACTAGCAGCTTTTTCTTTTAATTCTTGAGGGAAGTCTTTAATAGTAAAGTTGATTCCTACTCCAATAATGATATCTGTGACTAGACCTGTTTCTACAGACGCCATTGCCTCAGTAAGGATTCCTCCAATTTTATGATTTTTGAGGTAGATATCGTTGACCCATTTTATGTCGACATCTATTAAAGTTAGGTTCTTAATGGCTTTGTAGATAGCTCCTGCTACAAGTAGTGTGTAGGATGGTAATTGGTTATAGGGGAGATTGGGTTTAAGATGGAGTGTCATATAAATGCCACCTTGGGGTGAGTAGAAAGAACGTTGAAAACGGCCTCGGCCAGCTGTTTGATAGGAAGCTAGATAGAGGGTGTTTGCTTCATTTCCTAAATCAATTGCTTCTTTTGCATCGAGTTGTGTTGATCTTGTTTCGGGTTTAAAACTGATTTTAATTGGAAGACTTTGTTCTAGAAGTTCTGGAAGAATAAGGTCTCCATTCACTAGTTTATAGCCTTTGTTTTTGATACTATCAATTTCAATGCCTTCTTGTTCTAAATGCTTGATGGCTTTCCAAATTGATGTTCGGGTCAGTGATAGTTCTTCTGCAATCTTTTCTCCGCTGATATAGTCGGTTTCTTTAGCTAGAATTTGGTAGACGGCTTGGTAGGATTTCATAGTGTTTCCTTTCTTTAGGAATTGTAAATGATTTAAATATTGTTCGGATAGTTGGTCAAAACCTTATTATATTACTACTATTTTAACATATACCTAGTCTTTACGGTATGATTTTCTTATAGTAAATCTAGTCATTAAGTTTGAGTTTTGAAATATTAGTATTTTTGCGCCCTTTTTTACCTAGTAAACGTTTCCTTTGTTTTCAAATTGCTAAAAAAGTGGTACAATATAGGGTAGCTTACTATTATCTGAATCAACTGATTTGGAGAGAAAGGATTCATTTTGAAATCAATAGGCTTTATTGAAAAGCTGAAAGGGTTGTCTAGTAAAGAGCTGATTTTATTGGGAATTATCCTGAGTATCTTTTTACCCTTTTATCTTTTTGTAGTTGTATTCTGTTTATATATTATTAGTTTGATTTTTACAGGAGACATGAAAAGTATTCTTCAGAAAATGGGGGAGCATCCGATGCTACTTCTTTTTCTTGGCTATAGTACTGTTATATCCGTTTTTGCACAAAATTGGATGGGAGTTGTGGCTTCAGTAGGAATGTTTCTATTTACTGTTTTCTTTTTGCACTATCAGTCGATTTTATCACATAAATTCTTTCGATTGATTTTGCAGCTCGTCTTGTTTGGTAGCGTATTATCAGCTGCTTTTGCGAGTTTAGAACATTTCCAAATTGTGAAGAAATTCAACTATGCTTTTCTTTCACCCAATATGCAGGTCTGGCATCAGAATCGTGCAGAAGTGACCTTCTTTAATCCTAATTATTATGGAATTATTTGTTGTTTCTGTATCATGATTGCTTTCTATCTGTTTACAACGACCAAGTTGAATTGGTTGAAAGTATTCTGTGTGTTTGCAGGCTTTGTTAATCTCTTTGGATTGAACTTTACTCAAAATCGAACCGCCTTTCCTGCTATTATCGCTGGAGCCATTATTTATCTCTTTACGACCATTAAAAACTGGAAGGCCTTTTGGCTTAGTATTGGGGTCTTTGCGATTGGCTTGAGTTTCCTCTTTTCCAGTGATTTGGGAGTTCGGATGGGGACTTTAGACTCTTCTATGGAGGAACGAATTTCTATCTGGGATGCTGGGATGGCCTTATTTAAGCAAAATCCTTTCTGGGGTGAGGGGCCATTGACCTACATGCACTCGTATCCTAGAATAAATGCTCCTTATCATGAACATGCTCACAGTCTTTATATTGATACGATTCTGAGTTACGGAATTGTGGGGACTATTTTACTAGTCTTGTCTTCTGTTGCTCCTGTTCGCTTGATGATGGATATGAGTCAGGAGTCGGGGAAACGTCCGATTATCGGTCTTTATCTGTCTTTCCTTACAGTGGTTGCTGTACACGGAATCTTTGACTTGGCCCTCTTCTGGATTCAGTCAGGTTTCATTTTCTTGCTAGTTATGTGCAGTATTCCATTGGAGCATCGAACTTTGGTATCGGACATGACGGATTAAGTTTTATAAGATTAAAATTCTTCTACCTTGGGTAGGAGATTTTTTTACTGGGAAAAATTATTTCTAAATCGAAATAGTTGACAGTTGGAATAATGAGTGTTACAATTATTTTATTCATTTCGATATCGAAATAAATTGGAGGTGTCATGAAAGATAGTCATTTGGTAGCCCATCATATTCGTTTGTTGAATGGGCGGATTTTTCAAAAGTTACTGAGCCAAGATCCTGAAGCTCTTTATCGGAGTGAACAGGGCAAGATTTTAGCGGTTTTATGGAATAGTAAAACTGGCTGCGCAACTGCGACAGATATTGCTCTGGAAACTGGGCTTGCTAATAATACACTGACGACGATGATTAAAAAGCTAGAGGAACAAAATCTTGTAACTATTAGTCCATGTGGAAAAGATAAGCGTAAGAAGTATTTGGTTTTAACAGAGTTGGGCCAGTCTCAGAAAGAAGTGGGGCATCGTGTCAGTCAGAAATTGGATACGATCTTTTACAAAGGATTTTCAGAGGAAGAAATTCGTCAGTTTGAAGCCTTTCAAGAAAGAATTTTGGCTAATCTGAAAGAGGAGGAAAATGAGGTTTAAAATGGAGCAAATTAGCTGTTTATAAGTAAAGGCCACTTTTGACTTTGTTTTCCAACTCTAAGGACAAGGAAACTATGTGGTTAGCTATGGTCAGAATCGGATTGGTTGAGTTGCCTATGCCCAGTACGATATCTTCCGTCTAGAAAACGGGAAAATTGTGGAGTATTGGGGCAATAAGGAAGTCATGCCTAAGGTAGAAGACTTGACCAATCGAGGGAAGTTTTAAATTGAGGATACAGAATGATTGAATACAAAAATGTAGCTTTACGTTATACAGAAAAAGATGTCTTGAGAGATGTCAATTTACGGATTGAGAATGGGGAATTTATGGTTTTAGTTGGGCCTTCTGGCTCAGGTAAGACGACCATGATTAAGATGATTAACCGTCTCTTGGAACCGACTGATGGAAATATTTATATGGATGGCAAGCGCATCAAAGACTATGACGAGCGGGATCTTCGTCTTTCTACTGGTTATGTTTTACAGGCTATTGCCCTATTTCCTAATCTAACGGTCGCGGAAAATATTGCCCTGATTCCTGAGATGAAGGGATGGACTAAGGAAAAAATTGCTCAGAAAACAGAAGAGCTTTTGGACAAGGTTGGCTTGCCAGTAGCTGAGTATGGACATCGACTTCCGAGTGAATTGTCTGGTGGAGAACAGCAACGGGTTGGAATTGTACGGGCTATGATTGGTCAGCCTAAGATTCTCCTCATGGATGAACCCTTTTCAGCCTTGGATGCTATTTCGAGAAAACAGTTGCAGGTTCTGACTAAAGAATTGCATAAAGAGTTTGGAATGACAACGATTTTTGTGACCCATGATACGGATGAAGCTTTGAAATTAGGTGACCGTATTGCTGTCTTGCAGGATGGAGAGATTCGTCAGGTGGCGAACCCCGAGACCATTTTAAAAGCTCCTGCCACAGAATTTGTAGCAGATTTGTTTGGAGGTAGTGTTCATGACTAATTTAATTGCAACTTTTCAGGATCGTTTTAGTGATTGGTTGACAGCTCTCTCTCAACATTTGCAGTTGTCACTTTTGACCTTGTTACTAGCTATTTTTATCGCGGTTCCCTTGGCTGTTTATCTTCGCTATCATGAGAAGATGGCGGATTGGGTCTTGCAGATTGCAGGGATTTTTCAGACCATCCCGTCTCTGGCCTTACTGGGACTCTTTATTCCCTTGATGGGAATTGGGACTTTACCGGCATTGACAGCTCTAGTAATCTATGCGATCTTTCCGATTTTGCAAAATACCATCACTGGGCTAAAGGGAATTGATCCGAGTCTACAGGAGGCTGGGATCGCCTTTGGGATGACTAGATGGGAGCGTCTCAAGAAGTTTGAAATTCCGCTTGCCATGCCTGTTATGATGTCTGGGATTCGGACGGCAGCTGTCTTGATTATCGGTACAGCAACCTTGGCGGCCTTGATTGGGGCAGGGGGACTAGGTTCCTTTATCCTTTTGGGAATTGACCGTAATAATGCCAGTCTGATTTTGATTGGGGCACTTTCTGCTGCAGTGCTTGCTATTGCCTTTAACTTCCTACTAAAAGTGATGGAAAAGGCAAAATTGCGGACGATTTTTTCTGGTTTTGCCTTGGTGACAATATTGCTCGGTCTGTCTTATAGCCCAGCCCTCTTAGCTCAAAAAGAGAAGGAAAACTTGGTGATTGCTGGGAAATTGGGACCGGAACCAGAAATTTTGGCCAATATGTATAAGTTGCTGATTGAAGAAAATACCAGCATGACTGCGACTGTTAAACCAAATTTTGGGAAAACAAGCTTTCTTTATGAAGCTTTGAAAAAAGGCGATATTGATATCTATCCTGAATTTACTGGTACGGTGACTGAAAGTTTGCTGCAACCATCACCGAAAGTGAGTCATGAGCCAGAGCAAGTTTATAATGTGGCGCGTGATGGCATTGCCAAACAGGATCATCTATCCTATCTCAAACCCATGTCTTATCAAAATACCTATGCTGTAGCTGTTCCGAAAAAGATTGCTCAGGAATACGGCTTGAAGACCATTTCGGACTTAAAAAAAGTGGAAGGGCAATTGAAGGCAGGCTTTACACTTGAGTTTAATGACCGTGAAGATGGCAATAAGGGCTTGCAGTCAATGTACGGTCTCAATCTCAATGTGGCGACCATGGAGCCAGCCCTTCGCTATCAGGCAATTCAGTCAGGTGATATTCAAATCACGGACGCTTATTCAACCGATGCGGAATTGGCACGTTATGATTTACAGGTATTGGAAGATGACAAGCAACTCTTCCCACCTTATCAAGGGGCTCCACTAATGAAAGAAGCTCTTCTAAAGAAACATCCAGAGTTGGAAACAGTTCTCAATAAATTGGCTGGTAAAATTACTGAAAGCCAGATGAGCCAGCTCAACTACCAAGTCGGTGTTGAAGGCAGGTCAGCAGAACAAGTAGCCAAGGAGTTTCTACAAGAACAAGGTTTGTTGAAGAAATAGCTTGAAAAGCTAAACTCAACTTGGTTAAACGACTATATAGAAGAACGCTCAGACAATGTCGTCTGGGCTTTTTTGATTGTTGAAAAGATGAAAACTCAGTAGCCTAGAAATAAGGCAACTGAGCTCTACTCTGTATTCAATTTTTAGGAATGAGAAGGTCTAGATAAAACTGGACAACTTCCTGGTATGTAAAGTCTTGTCCTTTTTTGAGCCACCAGGTCAATGTCTCGATAAAGTTGGACACGACCAAGTGTTGGAGGTAAGAAGTAGGCAGATTAGTGTGGGCTTCTTTTAACTCATCAGCCAACATGGGATAGACATGGTGTTCTAGCTCTTTATGGAGTTGACGGAGGAAGTAGTCATTTTTGGAAAATAGCAGACTGGTAACATGGTCCTGGTTTTTCTGAAAATGTAAAAAGATATGTGCGAGGTAGTCCTCGGTAGTAAAGTGTCCTTCCCTTTCAAAGAGATGATGAAAGAGGTAGCGACAGAGCTCATCTAAAAGGAGTTCCTTGCTTTCATAGTGACAGTAAAAAGTAGAACGCCCAACATCTGCTAGGTCAATGATATCCTGAACAGTAGTGGCATCATAGCCTTTGTCGTTCAAAAGTTGTAAAAAAGCTTGATAGATGGCTTTTTTCGTCTTGCTGACTCGACGGTCTCTTTTTGGCATGTAGACACTTGAGACAAACTGTTCAGAACTGAACATGGCTGACAGTTTGCTTCTATCCTTTCTTTGAATTTTATTAGATAATACAAATGAAAGAAGTATGTATATACCCATTATACCAAAGGAGGGAGAGAAATGAGTTCTAAAACATCTATCTGGTTAGCTTTTTTCTTAAATTTAAGCTATGCGATTGTTGAGTTTATCGCAGGAGGAATCTTTGGTTCGAGTGCAGTTCTTGCTGATTCCGTTCATGACTTGGGAGATGCTATAGCCATTGGCATCTCAGCCCTTTTAGAAACAATTTCAAACCGTGAAGAAGATAGACAGTACACCTTGGGTTACAAACGTTTTAGTCTTTTAGGAGCCATGCTAACGGCTGTGATTCTTATGATAGGGTCTGTCCTAGTGATCTTGGAAAATGTCACAAAGATTGTTCACCCGCAACCCGTCAATGAGGAAGGCATCCTCTGGCTGGGAATCATTGCAGTAGCCATTAATGTGCTAGCAAGTCTGGTAGTTCGTAAGGGGAAAACAAAGAACGAGTCAATTCTTAGCCTGCATTTTTTGGAAGACACTCTTGGTTGGTTGGCCGTCATTCTAATGGCGATTATTCTTCGATTTACGGACTGGTATATCCTCGATCCGCTTTTATCACTAGTTATTTCTATCTTTATTCTGTCGAAAGCCATTCCTCGCTTTTGGAGCGCACTGAAAATTTTCCTAGATGCTGTGCCAGAAGGAGTCGAGACAAGTGATTTGGAGAAGGATTTAGAGGCTCTACCCAATGTCAACAGTGTCAATCAACTTAGCATTTGGTCCATGGATGGTCTAGAGAATAATGCTATTGTTCACATTTGTATCAAGGACTGGGAACAGATGATGGAAACCAAAGAAGTGGTGCGTCAATGTTTAGAAGAAAGAGGCGTGCAGAATATCACTATTGAAGTAGATAGCAGTCAAAGCAATCATGCGCAACATAAGCGGAGGGTGAGAGAATTAGAGCAGAAGCATGGGCATCATCATTAGAAAAGCGACCTCGCTAGAGGTCGTTTTGTTATCCTATTCATTCCTTGTACTTTCTCTCAGAGTCAGTCTGGTTCCCAACATGGTTAGGCTAGGGATTTTGCGACCGTGGAGTACTTCTTTATTAAGAATATCCATGCCTGCTCTGCCCATTTCTTCGGTATAGACGGTGATGCTGGAGAGGGGAGGATAGACTTGCTTGGTCAGGCTAGTATCGTTAAAGGAAATAAGACTGACGCGGTCTGGCAGGTTGATTCCAGCTTCTTGGAGGGCACGGAGGGCACCGATAGCTAAACTATCGCTAGCTGCGAAAAAGGCTGGTGGGAGTTGGTCTCCCAAGTTCTGAATGGCCTCCTTCATCAAGTCATAGCCAGACTGGGCGGTAAAGCTTCCTTGAAAGACTAATTCATCATGATAGATTCCCTTTGTTTGACTGTAGTTTCTAAAATTTTCCAGTCGCTTATCCTCAATGATTTCTTCTTGGTCGGTTGTTTCTTCAAGGCCTGTTAGAATCCCGATGCGGTCCATCCCTTGGCTGAGAAAATAATCGACAACCTGTTTCATGGCAGTGTAAAAGTCTGTGATAATGCAGGTGTGTCCCAGCGAGAGGGTATCGCTATCTAGAAAGACAAGAGGCTTTTGGTATTCTTCAAAGGCAGAGATCTGAGCTCGACTAAACTTTCCGATGCAGAGAATCCCGATGACTTCCTCGCTCAGTGTAAAAGGATGGTCATTAAAATAGCGTAAAATATCATAGTCCAGTTCTTGGGCTCTTTTTTCTATTCCTAGGCGAATCTGGTAGTAGTAGAGATCGTCTAGCTCCCCTTGTTCGCTGACCCATTGGATAATGGCAATCTTTTGCTTGGGCTTGTGGGACTCGCCTGTCTTGAGGTGCTTAGTGTAGCCCAACTCTTCAGCAACGGTTAAAATACGGTGTCTGGTTTCTTCTGTAACAGATAGGCTCTGGTCGCGATTGAGGACGCGGGATACGGTCGCGATAGAGACAGAGGCTAGCTGTGCAATGTCTTTTAAGGTAGCCATAAATCCTCCTCCTTTTAGGTTAGTATATCATATTTTTCTGTATTTTACTGATAGTTTAGTAAAATTTTAGTAAAAAGGATTGACCTTGGAAAATCCCTTGGATACAATAGAAGAAAACGATTACATGTTAAGGTGGCTTAACGGACAGTCAAAGGAGAATTCAAATGACACAACATCTTACTGCAGAAGCACTTCGCAAAGACTTTCTTGCTGTTTTTGATCAAGAAGCAGACCAAACTTTCTTTTCACCAGGTCGTATCAATTTGATTGGTGAACACACGGACTACAACGGTGGGCACGTTTTTCCAGCTGCTATTTCCTTGGGAACTTACGGTGCAGCTCGTAAGCGTGACGACCAAGTTTTACGTTTCTACTCAGCTAATTTTGAGGACAAGGGCATTATCGAAGTGCCTCTCGCTGACCTCAAGTTTGAAAAAGAGCACAATTGGACCAATTATCCAAAAGGGGTTCTTCATTTCTTGCAAGAAGCTGGTCATGTGATTGACAAAGGTTTTGATTTCTTTGTTTATGGGAATATCCCAAATGGTGCTGGTTTGTCTTCTTCAGCATCCTTGGAACTTTTGACAGGGGTCGTGGCAGAGCATCTCTTTGATTTAAAATTAGAGCGTCTCGATTTGGTTAAAATCGGAAAACAAACAGAAAACAACTTTATCGGAGTCAACTCTGGCATTATGGACCAGTTTGCTATCGGTATGGGTGCAGACCAACGTGCTATTTACTTAGATACTAACACTTTAGAGTATGATTTGGTGCCACTTGATTTGAAGGATAATGTCGTTGTTATTATGAATACCAATAAACGCCGTGAATTGGCGGACTCTAAATACAATGAACGTCGTGCTGAGTGTGAAAAAGCAGTGGAAGAATTGCAAGTAGCCTTAGATATTCAGACCTTGGGTGAATTGGATGAGTGGGCCTTTGACCAATATAGCTATCTGATTAAAGATGAAAATCGTTTGAAACGTGCTCGCCATGCTGTGCTTGAAAATCAACGTACCCTTAAAGCTCAAGCAGCCCTCCAAGCAGGAGATTTGGAAACATTTGGTCGTTTGATGAATGCGTCACACGTTTCCCTAGAGCATGACTATGAAGTAACTGGTTTGGAATTGGATACTCTTGTTCACACAGCTTGGGATCAAGAAGGAGTTCTCGGTGCTCGGATGACAGGGGCAGGTTTTGGCGGATGTGCCATTGCCTTGGTGCAAAAAGACACTGTTGATGCCTTTAAGGAAGCTGTTGGCAAACACTACGAGGAAGTAGTTGGCTACGCTCCAAGCTTCTATATCGCTGAAGTTGCAGGTGGCACTCGCGTCCTTGACTAGTTAAAAGGAGGCTCTATAGTGACCTTAGTAGATAAATTTGTAATACACGTTATTGCTGAAAGTTCATTTGAGGAAATGGATCGAATCTACCTGACCAATCGTGTCTTGGCACGAGTGGGAGATGGTGTTTTGGAAGTTGAGACTGGTCTAGATAAATTGATTGACCTCAAAGACCAGTTGGTTGAGGAAGCCGTTCGATTAGAGACGATTGAGGATAGTCAGACTGCGCGTGAGATTCTCGGTGCTGAACTGATGAACTTGGTAACTCCTTGTCCAAGTCAGGTCAATCGTGACTTCTGGGCAACCTATGCCCAATCTCCTGAGCAAGCGATAGCGAATTTCTACCAACTCAGTCAGAAGAATGACTACATCAAACTCAAGGCTATTGCTAAAAATATCGCTTATCGTGTTCAATCTGATTACGGAGAGCTTGAAATTACCATCAATCTCTCTAAGCCTGAGAAGGATCCGAAAGAGATTGCGGCAGCCAAGTTGGTGCAAGCTAGTAATTATCCTCAGTGTCAGCTTTGTCTAGAGAATGAGGGCTACCTTGGTCGAGTTAACCACCCAGCTCGCAGCAACCACCGTATTATCCGTTTTGAAATGGCTGGTCAGGAGTGGGGATTCCAGTATTCGCCCTATGCTTACTTTAATGAGCACTGTATCTTTTTAGATGGCCAGCATCGTCCCATGGCCATTAGTCGTCAGAGCTTTGAACGCCTGCTGGCTATCGTAGAGCAGTTTCCAGGATATTTTGCTGGATCTAATGCCGACTTGCCGATTGTGGGGGGCTCTATTCTAACTCATGATCACTATCAGGGAGGCCGTCACGTATTTCCTATGGAATTGGCTCCCTTGCAAAAGACCTTTCGATTTGCAGGTTTTGAGCAGGTTAAGGCTGGGATTGTCAAGTGGCCTATGTCAGTGCTGCGTTTGACCTCGGATTCTAAAGAGGATTTGATCAACTTGGCTGATAAGATTTTGCAGGAATGGCGTCAGTATTCAGACCCTGAAGTGCAGATTTTGGCTGAGACTGATGGGACACCGCATCATACCATCACACCCATTGCCCGTAAACGCGATGGACAGTTTGAGTTGGACTTGGTCTTGCGAGACAATCAGACATCGCCAGAGCATCCTGATGGCATCTATCATCCCCACAAGGATGTCCAACATATCAAGAAGGAAAATATCGGCTTGATTGAGGTCATGGGCTTGGCAATCTTGCCACCACGTCTGAAAGAAGAAGTGGAGCAAGTCGCTAGCTATCTTGTAGGAGAAGCTGTTGCAGTTGCCGATTATCATCAGGAATGGGCAGACCAACTCAAAGTCCAACATCCAGACATAACAGATAAAGAAAAAGCCCTTGAAATCGTCAAAGACTCTGTTGGTGCTATCTTTGCGCGTGTACTTGAGGATGCAGGAGTCTACAAGCAGACGGAACAAGGGCAGACAGCTTTTATGCGCTTTGTGGAGCAGGTCGGAATTTTGCCAGACTAGGAGCTTTCTCCTTGCACAGTCCTATAAAAAGTAGTATCATAGTGTCGTCTGAAATATCAGGAGGAAACCATGAAAGACTTTCATTTTGACGCTATATCTGCCTTTGAAAATTATGAAATTGAACAAATGAGAGATGGTCACGTTGTGGTGACGACCAAAGTAGTGGACTCGTCTCTCAACTACTATGGCAATGCCCATGGTGGCTATCTCTTTACCCTTTGCGACCAGATCAGTGGTTTGGTGGTCATATCTCTGGGGCTTGATGGAGTGACGCTCCAGTCTTCTATCAACTACCTCAAAGCAGGAAAACTCGACGATGTGCTGACCATTAAAGGAGAATGTGTCCACCAAGGACGCACAACCTGCGTCGTGGATGTCGATATCACCAATCAAGAAGGCAGAAATGTCTGTAAAGCAACCTTTACCATGTTTGTTACAGGCCAAAGGTCAGAAGACAGACAGGTAAGGATATAACATAAAAAGAGGCTCGCACCTCTTTTTCTTATTTCTTTTTATGATTTAATACGGCATTGAGGACAATAGCGAGTAGGCTAGCTACGACGATTCCGTTTGAGAAGAACATTTGGAAGGCTGTTGACATGCTGACAAAGAGATTACTGTTGTTGAGTCCGACACCTGCAGCGATTGATACAGCTGCAATAAGGAAGTTGTGTTCATTGTTAGCAAAGTCAACACGAGCGAGAATTTGCATCCCTTGAATAGACACAAAACCAAACATCACCAGCATGGCACCACCGAGGACAGGACTCGGAATGATTTGGGCAAGGGCGCCAAACTTAGGAAGGAGTCCAAGGAGAACCAGGAAACCAGCCGCGTAGTAGATTGGAAGACGAGTCTTGATACCTGACAATTTAACCAAACCAACGTTTTGTGAAAATCCTGTGTATGGGAAGGTGTTAAAGATTCCTCCGAGAAGTACGGCCAAACCTTCTGCACGGTAACCGTTGCGAAGGCGTGTGCTGTCGATTGGGTCTTTCGTGATATCAGACAAGGCTAGATAAACACCAGTCGACTCAACCATAGACACTGTTGCGATGATACACATCATGACAATCGATGAGATTTCAAAGGTTGGCATTCCAAAGTAGAGGGGAGTTGGGACATGGACAAGTGGTGCTGCCGCAACAGGAGAAAAATCAACCAAGCCCATGCTAGCAGCAATGGCAGTTCCAACAACCAGACCAATCAAAATAGAGATAGACTTGATAAATCCTTTAGTAAAGATGTTAATCAAAAGGATAATCAAAACAGTGATAGCTGCAAGCAAGAGACTTTGACCAGTTGGCTCTGGAACGTTATTTCCCATATTTCCAATAGCGACAGGAATCAAGGTTAAACCAATCGTGGTAATAACAGATCCTGTTACGATAGATGGGAAGAGATTGGCTACTTTTGAGAAGATGCCTGAAACAAGAACTACGTAAATCCCTGATGCGATAAGGGCACCAAACATAGCGCCACTTCCATGGCTTTGCCCAATCATAATCAAGGGAGCAACGGATTGGAAGGCTACTCCTAGAACGACTGGGAGTCCAATACCAAAATATTTGTTGAGTTGGAGTTGGAGGAAGGTTGCCACTCCACACATGAAGATATCTGTGGAAATCAGGTAAGTCAACTGCTCAGTTGAATAGCCAAGGGCTGTCGCAATCATGATGGGAACCAGGATAGATCCTGAGTACATGGCTAGTAAGTGCTGCAAGCCAAGAACGGCTGCTTGTGAATGTTTTTCTTGAGTTTGCATTAGAGATCTGCCTCCTTAAATACGACTTGACCATTTTCAAAACGATCCAAACGAGCGAGTGATAGGACAGGATAGCCTGCTTTTTCAAGCAAATCACGGCCATCTTGGAAGGATTTTTCAATCACAATACCGATAGCTTCGACTGTGGCACCAGCTTGTTCGATGATTTGAATCAAGCCTTTAGCAGCTTGGCCATTAGCAAGGAAATCGTCGATAATCAAGACCTTGTCCTCTGGTGAGAGGAATTTTCCAGCGATAGAAACGGTACTGGTCACTTGCTTGGTAAAGGAGTAAACTTCGGCAGTTAAGATTCCTTCGTTCATAGTGATGTTCTTAGCTTTTTTAGCAAAAATCATGGGAACGTTTAAGACTTCAGCTGTAAAAATGGCTGGGGCAATACCTGACGCTTCAATGGTCACGACTTTGGTAATACCAGCAGAAGCAAATTTTTCCGCAAAAACCTTACCAATCTCTCGCATCAATTGATAGTCAACTTGGTGGGTTAAAAAGGAATCCACCTTGAGGATGTTATCACCCAAGATATGCCCATTCTTGAGGATGCGCTCTTCTAATAATTTCATAAGACCTCCTAAAGTCTAAAAGCCAATCCATTTGCTTGTTTAAAGTTTCTAGCAAGAAATAGAAAAAGGACCTACTTAATCTCTAAGTAAGTCCTCAAAATAGGCATGGCAAAAAAGGCCATACCTCAAGCTGACTTACTTATTGTTAGGTGTTCCGGCACCTTGTAGAAACATCGTGCCAATTCACGACATAAACAAGTAAAACGATATTTAATTTTAAATAGGCTTGAGCCAATGTTTTTATTTTACACTAAATAACTTTATAAATCAAATATTTTGTTAGTATTTTTGTTTGAAAAACGAACAAATATAATAAAAATGGGCAAAAATTAACTTATTGACTAACATTTAGAAGGTTTTTCCATCATAAAAGGCATATTATCAAGATTTTTCAAGACTTGACAATATGCCTTTTTCTAACTTTAAAGACTTTTTTCCAATCTTTATTATTCTACTCGCTAAATCTTAAAAAATAACCATCTGGATCTAAAACTGCAAATTCATGAGGATAGATATAGTGATCCCCAACACGAAATTCTCTTTTTGTCAGTTGACGATGGATGAGATAGTTAGCTGACAGCAGATTTTGGTAGAGCTGGGGGACATCCTTGATGCCAAAGGAAATATTGACACCGCGCCCGAAAGGATAGGTCAGTTGGGCTAATTCTTCTGCGCTGCCTTCTTCTAACATGAGCTGGCAGTCTTCAAGCGAGAGGAAGAGAAATTTCTCCTCGGGGCGCTCGTATTCGACAGAGAATCCTAGCAGGTCGCAGTAGAAGTGGCGTGATTTTTCGATGTCAGATACTACAAATTCAGGAATGACAGCTTGATAGTCCATTCGTTTTCTCCTTAGAGTTCAATCTCCATGACAATGGGTGTATGGTCTTGGCGCGCACCGGAGTCAATCATATCAGACTTGGTCACCTTGTCAGCCACGCGGTTGCTTGTGAGCCAGTAGTCGATTCTCCAGCCTGTATTGTTGATTTTAGAAGTCTTGCTGCGTTGTGCCCACCAAGTGTAGCGTTCTGGAACATCGCCATGAATATGGCGGAAGGTGTCGGTAAATCCAGTTGCCAAAAGGTTGGTAAATCCAGCACGTTCCTCGTCGGTAAATCCTGGTGAACGGCGGTTGCTGGCAGGATTTGCAAGGTCGATCTCATTGTGGGCCACGTTGTAGTCACCGGTTGCAAGGACTGGTTTTTCTTTGTCTAGTCCAGCCAAGTACTCCGCATATTTGATATCCCAGATTTGACGTTCTTCCAAGCGTTTGAGTCCATCGCCAGCATTTGGTGTGTAAACTTGGGTAACGAAAAATTTATCAAATTCTAGCGTGATGATACGACCTTCCAAGTCCATGGTAGAAGGGGCACCGATTTCTGGGAAAGTGACAGTGGGTGTGAGTTCTTTCTTATAAAGGAACATGGTTCCAGCATATCCTTTACGGGCAGGCTCTTGGGAAGAGCGCCACGTGTTTTCATACCCTGGAAAGAGTTCTTCTAAAATTTCCAAGTGTTTTTTTGTAGGCCCCTTGGCAGAAAGTTTGGTTTCTTGGATAGCAATGATATCAGCATTTTCAGCGACCAAGGTTTGTAGGACTTCTTGGGACAATTTCGCACGAGCTGAGTCACTAGTTAGGGCAGCATTGAGGGAATCAATATTCCATGAGATGAGTTTCATAAAGTTACCTTTTTCATTCAGATTATAGATTTTATTATACCAAAAAAAGGTCCATTTCCCCAACGTATGGCTTGAAAAATCACTCTCTTTCGTTTATAATTAAGAATGATTTTATGAAAGGGAGTGAAAATAA
The DNA here is from genome assembly GCF_946188615.1 of Streptococcus mitis. Lineage (GTDB taxonomy): Bacteria > Bacillota > Bacilli > Lactobacillales > Streptococcaceae > Streptococcus > Streptococcus mitis_BZ. The sequence goes on along the minus strand of NZ_CAMHVK010000005.1, from coordinate 168,748 downwards.
ATGAAATTTTACTCATATGACTATGTACTTAGCCAAATCAGTCAGCAAAATGGCATCATGATTGGCTTTGGAATTGTTCTCCTAGCTATCACAGGATTTTTTGCTTTTAAAGCCTATCGAGATAAAAAGGGGACTAAGTTTCGGGAATTGGTCATGATTTTGGCCTTGACCTTGGTGGCCATGCTTTTGGTGACAATCTCAAAATACCAGACCAATCAAGCCTCTAACAACCAATTTCAAACCTCCCTTCATTTCATAGAGGTTGTTTCCAAAGACTTGGGAGTGGATAAATCAGAAGTTTATGTCAATACTTCTGCAGCTACTGATGGAGCGCTTGTCAAGGTAGGTCCAAATTTCTACCGCGCCATGAACGGGAGCCAACCAGACAAGTATCTTTTAGAGAAATTAGAATTGAATCAAACAGACGCTATTGAATTGGTGGAGGTAAACAAATGACACTCAATTATATGGAAATTTTAATCAAACTGGCCTTGGGGCTCTTCTCGCTTGTTTTTGTTATCAATGTGACAGGAAAGGGGAACCTAGCACCTAACTCTGCGACAGACCAAATTCAGAACTATGTTCTCGGTGGTATCATCGGTGGGGTGATTTACAATAGTTCTATCAGCATTCTCCAGTATGCAGTGATTTTGATGATGTGGACGATTTTGGTCTTGACCCTCAAGTGGCTCAATAACAATGTTCGTTTTGTCAAACGCTTGATTGATGGAAAACCAACTCTCCTTATAAAAAATGGGCAGATTGACCCAGAAGCCTGTCGTTCAGTTGGCTTGTCTGCATCGGATGTAGCCCTCAAACTTCGTAGCCAAGGGATTTTCCAGATGAAGCAAGTTAAACGAGCTGTGCAAGAACAAAATGGCCAACTCATCGTGGTTCAAATGGGAGATGAAAATCCTAAGTATCCAGTTGTGACTGACGGTGTGATCCAAGTCGATGTCTTGGAATCGATTGGTCGTAGCGAAGAGTGGCTGCTTGATAATCTCAGCAAGCAAGGGCATGACAATGTAGCCAACATCTTTATCGCTGAGTATGACAAGGGTGCTGTTACAGTCGTAACCTATGAATAAGAAAAACCTGGGGTCTTGTACTCTTCGAAAATCAAATTCAAACTGCGTCAACGTCGCCTTGCCGTACTCGAGTACAGCCTGCGGCTAGTTTCCTAGTTTGCTCTTTGATTTTCATTGAGTATTGGCCTCAGGTTTTCATTTGCAATCAGAAAGGGATTTTATGTCCATTATTCAAAAACTTTGGTGGTTTTTCAAGTTAGAAAAACGCCGTTATCTAGTCGGAATTGTGGCCCTGGTCTTGGTTTCCGTCCTCAATCTCATTCCACCTATGGTCATGGGGCGGGTGATTGATGCCATCACATCGGGACAATTAACCCAGCAGGACCTCCTTCTTGACCTATTTTACTTGCTACTTGCTGCCTTTGGGATGTACTATCTGCGCTATGTTTGGCGTATGTATATCCTCGGTACTTCCTACCGTTTGGGACAGATTATGCGCTCTCGCTTATTTGAGCATTTCACAAAAATGTCTCCAGCCTTTTATCAAACCTATAGGACGGGGGACCTGATGGCACACGCAACCAACGATATCAATGCCTTAACGCGTCTGGCAGGGGGAGGGGTTATGTCAGCGGTGGATGCCTCAATCACAGCTTTAGTGACCTTGTTGACCATGCTCTTTAGCATTTCATGGCAAATGACCTTGGTTGCCATTCTTCCCCTGCCTTTCATGGCCTATGCGACCAGTCGTCTAGGTAGAAAGACTCACAGAGCCTTTGGAGAGTCCCAAGCTGCCTTTTCTGAACTCAATAACAAGGTGCAGGAGTCTGTATCAGGTATCAAAGTGACCAAATCTTTCGGTTATCAGGCAGACGAGCTGGAGTCTTTTCAGGCAGTCAATGAATTGACCTTCCAAAAGAACCTGCAAACCATGAAATACGATAGTCTCTTTGACCCCATGGTTCTCTTGTTTGTTGGCTCCTCCTATGTTTTAACGCTTTTGGTCGGTTCCTTGATGGTTCAGGAAGGGAAAATCACGGTTGGAAATCTGGTTACCTTTATCAGCTACTTGGATATGCTGGTTTGGCCTCTTATGGCTATCGGTTTCCTCTTTAATATCACTCAGCGAGGGAAGGTTTCCTACCAGCGGATTGAGGAACTCTTGTCTCAGGAATCACCTGTACAAGATCCTGAGTTTCCTTTAGATGGCATTGTAAACGGGCGCTTGCAGTATGATATTGATAGCTTTGCCTTTGAAAATGAGGAAACACTGACGGATATTCACTTTAGCTTGGAAAAAGGGCAAACACTGGGCTTGGTCGGTCAGACAGGCTCTGGGAAAACATCTTTGATCAAACTCCTCTTGCGTGAATACGATGTGGACAAGGGAGCCATTTATCTAAATGGTCATGATATTAGAGATTATCGTCTGACAGACCTTCGTAGTCTCATGGGCTACGTTCCTCAGGACCAGTTCCTCTTTGCGAATTCAATCTTAGACAATATACGCTTTGGCAATCCTAACTTGCCCCTTTCAGCGGTCGAGGAAGCGACTAAGCTAGCTCAAGTTTATCAAGACATTGTAGACATGCCTCAGGGATTTGATACGTTGATTGGTGAAAAGGGAGTCAGTCTTTCTGGAGGTCAAAAGCAGCGTCTGGCCATGAGTCGGGCCATGATTTTAGATCCTGATATCTTGATTTTGGATGATTCTTTGTCAGCCGTGGATGCCAAGACAGAGTATGCCATCATCGACAACCTCAAGGAGACGCGAAAGAACAAAACAACCATTATCACGGCTCATCGCCTGAGTGCAGTTGTCCATGCAGATCTGATTTTAGTCCTGCAAAATGGTCAAATTATCGAACGAGGCAGGCACGAAGACTTGCTAGCTTTGGATGGCTGGTATGCCCAAACCTACCAGTCTCAGCAGCTGGAAATGAAAGGAGAAGAAGATGCAGAATAAGAAAGAACAATGGGCTGTATTGAAGCGCTTGATGTCTTATCTCAAGCCTTATGGACTCCTTACCTTTTTGGCACTCAGTTTTCTCCTAGCGACGACGGTCATCAAAAGTGTCATTCCCCTTGTGGCTTCCCACTTTATCGACCAGTATCTCAGCAATCTCAATCAACTCGCTGTGACCGTTTTGCTGGCCTACTATGGCCTTTATATCCTACAAACTCTGGTCCAGTATGTCGGCAATCTTCTCTTTGCGCGCGTGTCTTACAGTATTGTTAGGGATATTCGTCGCGATGCCTTTGCCAATATGGAAAAGCTGGGCATGTCTTATTTTGACAAGACGCCAGCAGGCTCTATCGTCTCTCGTTTGACAAATGACACCGAGACCATCAGTGATATGTTTTCGGGAATTTTGTCCAGCTTTATCTCAGCAGTTTTCATCTTTCTGACAACTCTTTATACCATGTTGGTGTTGGATTTTCGTTTGACTGCATTAGTCTTGCTCTTTCTCCCCTTGATTTTCCTTTTGGTCAATCTCTATCGGAAAAAATCAGTGAAAATCATCGAAAAAACTAGAAGTCTCTTGTCAGATATCAATAGTAAGCTGGCAGAAAACATCGAGGTAATCAGAATAATCCAGGCCTTTAATCAAGAGAAGCGCCTACAGTCAGAGTTTGATGAAATCAACCAAGAACACTTGGTCTATGCCAACCGTTCTGTAGCCTTGGATGCCCTCTTTTTGCGCCCTGCCATGAGTTTGCTGAAACTTCTAGGCTATGCTGTCTTGATGGCCTATTTTGGCTATCGTGGACTTTATCTGGGAATAACGGCAGGAACCATGTATGCCTTTATCCAGTACATCAATCGTCTCTTTGATCCCTTGATTGAAGTGACGCAAAACTTTTCAACCCTGCAAACGTCTATGGTTTCTGCAGGTCGTGTTTTTGCTTTGATTGATGAGAGGACCTATGAGCCCCTTCAAGAAAATGGGCAGGCCAAAGTCAAAGAAGGCAATATTCGATTTGAACATGTGTGCTTCTCATATGATGGCAAACATCCGATTCTGGATGATATTTCCTTTTCGGTTAACAAGGGTGAAACCATTGCTTTTGTGGGTCATACAGGTTCTGGGAAATCTTCGATTATCAATGTTCTCATGCGCTTTTATGAATTCCAGTCAGGGAGAGTTCTCTTGGATGATGTGGATATTAGGGATTTCAGCCAGGAAGAGCTGAGAAAAAACATCGGTCTGGTCTTGCAGGAGCCCTTCCTCTATCATGGGACCATTAAGTCCAATATCGCCATGTACCAAGAAATCAGTGATGAGCAGGTCCAGGCTGCGGCAGCCTTCGTGGATGCAGATTCCTTTATTCAAGAACTTCCTCAGGGATATGATGCCCCTGTTTCTGAGCGTGGTTCGAGCTTCTCTACTGGTCAGCGTCAGCTTCTTGCCTTTGCTAGAACAGTCGCCAGTCAGCCTAAAATCCTGATTTTGGATGAAGCGACAGCCAATATTGACTCTGAAACAGAAAGTTTGGTTCAAGCTTCTCTGGCGAAGATGAGACAGGGACGGACAACCATTGCCATCGCTCATCGCCTTTCTACCATCCAAGACGCCAACTGCATCTATGTTTTGGACAAGGGGCGCATTATCGAGAGTGGAACCCATGAGCAACTCTTGGCTCTGGGAGGAACCTATCACAAGATGTATAGTTTGCAGGCGGGTGCCATGTCTTAATACTCTTTGAAAATCTATTCAAGCCATGTCAGCTTTATCTGCAATCTCAATGCTGTACATTGATTTTTATTGAGTATCAGAAGGAAATCCTTCAAATTACAGATTTCTTTCACCGCCTTTTCCATTTTGTGGTATAATGAAAAATGTTGACAAATAGCATAATAAAAACAAAGGAGAAACAGCATGCTGAAATGGGAAGACTTGCCCGTGGAAATGAAATCAAGCGAGGTTGAGTCTTACTACCAGCTTGTCTCTAAAAGGAAGGGTTCGCTGATTTTCAAGCGTTGTTTGGACTGGTTTTTGGCCTTGGTTGTACTGGTTTTGACCTCTCCCATCTTTCTCATTTTGAGCATTTGGATCAAGTTGGATAGCAAGGGGCCAGTGATTTACAAGCAAGAACGAGTGACCCAGTATAACCGTCGGTTCAAGATTTGGAAGTTCCGTACCATGGTAACGGATGCGGATAAAAAAGGGAGTCTGGTGACTTCTGCTAACGATAACCGCATTACCAAGGTTGGCAATTTTATCCGCCGTGTCCGTTTGGACGAACTGCCTCAGTTGGTCAATGTTCTTAAAGGCGAAATGTCCTTTGTCGGTACACGACCTGAAGTGCCACGCTACACAGAGCAGTATAGCCCTGAAATGATGGCAACCTTGCTTTTGCCAGCAGGGATTACCTCTCCAGCCAGCATCAACTATAAGGATGAGGACACTATCATCAGTCAAATGACGGAGAAAGGTCTGTCGGTTGACCAAGCCTATGTCGAACACGTCCTTCCTGAAAAGATGCGCTATAACCTCACCTATCTCCGAGAGTTTAGTTTCCTTGGAGACATCAAAATCATGTTTCAAACCGTGTTTGAAGTGCTAAAATAAAGTAGTCATGAGAAAATGAGTACAGATAAAAGGAGCAAATCAATGCTAAATTACAATATTCCATTTTCACCACCCGATATTACGGAAGCAGAAATTGCTGAAGTAGCGGATACCCTGCGTTCTGGTTGGATCACAACAGGTCCTAAGACCAAAGAACTGGAGCGTCGCTTGTCTCAATATACACAGACGCCCAAGACTGTCTGTCTTAACTCTGCAACTGCCGCTCTTGAGTTGATTTTGCGTGTTTTGGAAGTGGGTCCTGGAGATGAAGTCATCGTTCCAGCTATGACTTATACAGCTTCATGTAGTGTCATCACTCACGTAGGAGCGACCCCTGTCATGGTGGATATTCAAGCAGATACGTTTGAGATGGACTATGACTTGCTGGAGCAAGCTATCACTGAAAAGACAAAGGTGATCATCCCAGTAGAGCTCGCAGGGATTGTTTGCGACTATGACCGTTTGTTCCAAGTTGTGGAAAAGAAACGTGACCTCTTTACTGCTTCAAGCAAGTGGCAAAAAGCCTTTAACCGTATTGTGATTGTCTCTGATAGTGCCCACGCTTTGGGATCAACTTACAAGGGTCAACCGGCTGGTTCTATCGCTGACTTTACTTCCTTCTCATTCCACGCCGTTAAGAACTTTACAACGGCAGAAGGTGGAAGTGCCACTTGGAAAGCCAATCCAGCGATTGACGATGAAGAGATGTACAAGGAATTCCAAATCCTTTCCCTTCATGGTCAAACAAAAGATGCCCTAGCCAAGATGCAACTGGGTTCATGGGAATACGATATCGTGACACCAGCCTACAAGTGCAATATGACAGATATCATGGCTTCCCTTGGTTTGGTACAATTGGACCGCTACTCTGGTTTGTTGCAACGTCGTAAGGACATTGTGGACCGCTATGATCGTGGTTTTGCAGGTTCTCGCATCCATCCATTGGCACATAAGACGGAAACTGTTGAGTCAAGTCGTCACCTCTACATCACCCATGTAGAAGGAGCGAGCCTAGAAGAACGCAATCTTATCATCCAAGAATTGGCCAAAGCAGGAATTGCAAGTAATGTCCACTACAAACCACTTCCTCTCTTGACAGCCTATAAGAATCTTGGCTTTGATATGGCAGATTATCCAAGAGCCTATGCCTTCTTTGAAAATGAAATTACGCTCCCTCTTCACACTAAATTAAGCGATGAAGAAGTAGACTATATCATTGAGACTTTCAAAACAGTTTCTGAAAAAGTGCTAGCTTTATCAAAAAAATGACAAACTACAGTCAAGTAATAGTGATTCTGTTTCTAAAAAGTCTAATTGAGTGTAAAACTGTTGTTTTCAATTGAAAGTCCTATAGTAAAATGAAATAAAAACAGGACAAATTAATCAGGATAGTCAAATTAATTTCTAGCAATATTTTAGAAGCAAAGGTGTACTCTTATAGTTTCAATATACTGTATGGTTTGAAATGAGATGTGAGCAATTTGGTGTAGCATTTAGAATTTTTATTAGGCATCATTTAGAAAATGTAGTGTCTTGTTCTAGTTTTCAATTCACCCTATTTTTTGAAAGACGCGAGTTTCCACGAATGAGGTTGTGGAAACTCGCGTCTTTCTTTTTTGTTTTCAGAATATTGTTCAAAGTTTTGAGACTATTTTTCATGTTCTAGTCATTCTTTTGAAATAATCTATAAAACACGTGTCTACAATGATCTATATGTCCTATTCCAGTATTTTAGAAGAACTGCGTCTATTTTTATAGAGCTTGAATCTAGCTTTTATAGAAAATCTATTTAAGAAATATATTGTATTGTTTTGATTTCAATCCGCTATATGAACGATATTCATGTAAATATACCTGGTGAATGCTTGCATGACAAGATATTTGTTCTTGTATTTATAAATTAGTATTTTACGAGATATCAACATGCTTTAAATACAGTGAATAGGATATTTTTATGTTCAAGCTAAGAAAGATAGTAATCACTTTTGAATGGAAGGTTAAAGAATTATTAGAAGTATGGTTAGATATATAAATGGTCACGCTTTCACAATTTTGATATTTTATTGTGTTATTCCTTGACAATTTTGATTTAAAAATATATTATAAAGAAAATGACAGCGGTGTCATTTTCTGGTATGGAATTTATATGAATATTAAATTAGGACATAATATTTTTAATTGGAGGCTAATATGAAATCTTTTCAACAAAATGAGGTTTTCTCTATTCGTAAGTCTAAGGTGGGAGTTTGCTCAGTTCTCTTAGCGGTTTTATTTATTGGAACACAAAGTGTTTTAGCTAATGAAGTAGTTGGTGAAACTTCTTCGTCTAAAGATAATATGCAAATGAACTCTTTGTTGAGTAGCACATCTACATCATTATCTGCGGAACCCCATTCTGATACTCTTAGTCTTGATAACAATTCAAGTTTAAGTACTGATAATAATGGAGGAGTGAGTATTAATCAAAATAAACCTGATATAACAAATGATACTATGATTGGTAACATCTCTGGGATGGAAGTGAATACTATTTTAAGTACTAATCTGAACGAACACGTAGCTTTGAATGTTAAAGATTATGGAGCAATAGGTGACGGGGTTAATGATGATCGTCAAGCAATTCAAGATACAATAGATGCTGCAGCTAAAGGACTAGGCGGAGGAAATGTATATTTTCCTGAAGGAACTTATTTAGTAAAAGAAATTGTTTTTTTAAAAAGTCATACACACTTAGAATTGAATGAGAAAGCTACAATTCTAAATGGTATAAATATTAAGAATCACCCTTCTATTGTTTTTATGACAGGTTTATTTACGGATGATGGTGCGCAAGTAGAATGGGGCCCAACAGAAGATATTAGTTATTCTGGTGGTACTATTGATATGAACGGTGCTTTGAATGAAGAAGGAACTAAAGCAAAAAATCTACCACTTATAAATTCTTCAGGTGCATTTGCTATTGGGAATTCAAATAACGTAACTATAAAAAACGTAACATTCAAGGATAGTTATCAAGGGCATGCTATTCAAATTGCAGGTTCGAAAAATGTATTAGTCGATAATTCTCGTTTTCTTGGTCAAGCTTTACCTAAAACTATGAAAGATGGGCAAATTATAAGTAAGGAGAGTATTCAGATTGAACCATTGACTAGAAAAGGTTTTCCTTATGCTTTGAATGATGATGGGAAAAAATCTGAAAATGTTACTATTCAAAATTCATATTTTGGTAAAAGTGATAAATCTGGAGAATTAGTAACAGCAATTGGTACACACTATCAAACATTGTCGACACAGAACCCCTCTAATATTAAAATTTTAAATAATCATTTTGATAACATGATGTATTCTGGTGTACGTTTTACAGGATTCACTGATATTTTAATTAAAGGAAATAGATTTGATAAGAAAGTAAAAGGAGAAAGTGTACATTATAGAGAAAATGGTGCAGCCTTAATAAATGCTTTTAGTTATAAAAATGTAAAAGATGAACTTGATTTAAATAAGAAAGTCGTTATTACTGAAAATACATTTTATATTTCTGATCCTAAAACAAAGGCTATTAGAGTAGCAAAAGATAGTGCAGAATATTTAGGAAAAGTATCAGATATTACTGTAACAAAAAATGTAATTAATAATAATTCTAAGGAAACAGAACAACCAAATATTGAATTATTACGAGTTAGTGATAATTTAGTAGTCTCAGAGAATAGTATATTCGGCGGTAAAGAAGGAATTGTTATTGAGGATTCAAAGGGTAAAATAACCGTTTTAAATAACCAATTTTATAATTTATCCGGTAAGTATATATCATTCATCAAATCTAATGCAAATGGGAAAGAACCAGTTATACGTGATAGCGATGGTAATTTCAATATTGTAACGGAGAATGGGCTTTACAAAATTGTAACAAATAACTTAAGTGATAAAAACGAAAAAGAAAAAAACAAAGAGGAAAAATTTAAAACAAGTTCATATGTGCATGAAAAACAATCTAATTCAAATAATGTAATTGATAGTAACCAGAAGAAAGGAGAGTTTAACTCAAGTAAAGATAATAGACAAATTAATGACAAGATCGACAATAAACAAGATAATAAGATAGAAGAAGTGAACCATAAAAAAGTTGGAGATGGCAGAGAAACTGAAAATCATATTAATAAATCTAAAGAAATAGTAGAGGTAAAACAAAAATTACCAAAGACTGGTTCGAACAAGATTATGGAACTATTCTTAACAGTGACAGGAATTGGTTTACTTTTGACACTAAAAGGGTTGAAGTATTATGGTAAAGATAAATAAAATTTGTTCGATACAAGGAAGTTCCGTAGAAAATGAGGATGCTGTAGGTTCACAAAATCAGTATTTTTGGATTATTGATGGAGCTACAGATTTATATAATTCTAAAGAGGAGATAGGTTATTCAGTCTCAGAAGTTGTACATATTTTATCAGAAAGTTTGTCGGTTAATTGTAAAGAATCAAAAACTCTTAAACAAATATTTGAAACTGCTTTACTAGAGGTTAAAGATGAAATCGGTTTAAACTCATATGAATTAACAGAGTATTATCGCTTACCAACATTTGCTTTTATATTTGCTAAACTTTCAGAAAAAAAGTTGGAGTATATGATGCTAGGTGACTGCGTCATGTTAGTAAACGAAATGGAAATAACTGATCATAGAGTAGATAACTTATTTGAAAAAGGGAAAAATGAGATAAAAGACTCAATTGGTACAAATAGTGTTTTAAATAAAAAAATTATTTTACAAAAAATCAGAAAATTATCTAATCAACCGAGTGGGTACTGGATAGGTTCGTTGGATGAGAGATTTTTAGACCATGCTATTATTAATCAAATAGATGTTACTAGTGAACAAATTGTTTTAATGAGCGATGGCTTTTATGAATTCTATCAAAATAATCAAAATAAAATTTTTGAAGAGTTAATTAAGATGAGATTTAATTCTTCTGCTATTGATCCAATCTATGGAAAGAAAGATGATGCAAGTATTGTAGTTATTGATGTTTGATATATTGTTTAAAATATTAATTGTTACTATTGAACTTTGTTAAGAAGAGGTACCTAAATGTTAAGGTTATATTTAGAAAATGAAATTATAGAATTATCAAATAATTTAGAGACCATTTGGGTATCTGTGCTTGATAAATATGAGAAGTTATTTGAATATTTATCAAATGAAGAACGAATAGAATTGATTAAAGAAGATTTAATCATAAATGAGTCAGTTCTAAATGTTGATAAAAAAGGATATGAGTTAATTTGTTTACAACATCCCGTTTCATATGACTTAAGAAGAATTATTAGTGTAATAAAAATATCAACTGACATTGAACGTATTGGGGATAGAATTGTTGAAATTTTAAAAAATCTACAGATTATTCAAAATAATGAAATTTTGAAGAAAATTATTTCAGAAATAAAAATACTTCATGAAGTTATCGGACTGCATATGAATAGGGCTATATCTTGTTATAGAGAGGAACAATCTGGATGTTTAGATATGGTTGTTATACAAAAACAGAATGAGATAGAAGAGCTTAGTACAAATATTGAAAATAAAATAATGAATTACATATTTGAAGATGATGGGAATGTTTCTGAAGTAATTGGTGCTTTAGATATTATTCATCACCTTGATAAAATTGCTCATACTACGCAATCAATTTATAAATGGATAATGTATAGAAAATATGGGAACATAAATTAGAAAGAAAAATATATGAAAACAATTATTGATAATTTTGTTGATAGAGTAATTGAATACGGAATGTATAATGAAATTGACAAAATATATGTGAAAAATAGAGTACTAGCGTTAATAGGTGAGGAGGGAACTGATCGCATTTCCGATGAAAATGACCTGAAACAAATAAAAGATTACTTAGTGGAAATCGCCTTAAAAAACGGTAAAATTAAAGATTTAATCGAGGAAAAGGAATGTTTAGGAGCAGAGTTAATGAATTTCATAGTTCCTTTACCTAGTCGATTAAATGATATTTTTTGGAGTTCATATGATATATCACCTCAAGAAGCAGTTGAAGAGTTTTATAAGTTAAGTAAAGATAGTGATTATATTAAAACTTCTGCTATTGCTAAGAATATTGAGTTTCGATCATCAACTAAATACGGAGAGCTAGAGATTACGATAAATTTGTCAAAACCCGAAAAAGATCCAAAAACAATTGCTGCTGAAAAATTAGTAAAAGCAACTAATTATCCCAAATGTTTACTATGTATGGAAAATGAAGGATATCAGGGGCGAATAAATTATCCAGCACGTTCGAATCATAGAATTATTCGGTTGAAACTTGGTGACGAAGTATGGGGATTCCAGTATTCTCCCTACTCATATTTTAATGAGCATGCGATATTTTTAAATAGTCAACATGTACCAATGGCTATTACCTCTAAAACATTTGAACAATTATTGGAGATTGTTGATATTTTGCCAGGATATTTTGCTGGTTCAAATTCTGATCTTCCTATCTCAGGAGGCTCCATTCTTAGTCATAACCACTACCAGGGAGGGAAACATATTTTCCCAATGGAAAAAGCAAAATTTGAGAGTGAATTTCGTTTTAAAGACTTTGAGGATGTTAATGCTGGTATTGTAAAATGGCCAATGTCAGTAATTAGGTTACAAAGTGAAAATAAAAATCGATTGTTAGATTTAGCTAATAAAATTCTAAATAAGTGGAGGGAATATTCAGATTTAGAAGTAGACATCATTGCTATGACTGAAGATGTCCCACACCATACGGTGACTCCTATTGCTCGTAAAGTGGACGGGAGATATGAATTAGATATTGTTCTAAGAGATAATCATACTACTGAACAATACCCAGATGGTGTTTTCCATCCTCATCAAGATGTACAACATATTAAAAAGGAAAATATCGGGTTAATCGAAGTGATGGGACTTGCGATATTACCACCTCGTTTGAAACCAGAGTTAGAAGAAGTTGGAAAATATCTTTTAGGAGAGGATAACGCAATTGCGGATTATCATTTAGAATGGGCCGACCAATTGAAAGAAAAATATCCTCGCATTAATAAAGAAGAGGTTAATAGCGTAGTTCAACACGAAGTAGGACAAGTGTTTGCGAGAGTTCTGGAAGATGCAGGAGTTTATAAGAATACACCGTCTGGGCATGAAGCGTTTATGAGATTTGTTAAGTCGGTTGGAATTAATTAGGAGAAAACCCAAATGGCAATATTGGTAACAGGCGGAGCTGGTTATATTGGTAGCCATACCGTAGTAGAATTACTAAATTTAGGAAAGGAAGTCATAATTGTCGACAACCTTTCGAACTCTAGCATCTTGGTGCTAGACCGTATTGAAGCAATTACAGGAATACGTCCCGTGTTTTACGAATTAGATGTTTGTGATAAACAAGCATTGAGAAAGGTATTTGAAAAAGAATCGATTGATGCTGCAATTCATTTTGCAGGTTATAAAGCTGTCGGAGAATCCGTGCAAAAGCCTGTGATGTACTACAAAAATAATATTATGAGTACATTAGCACTTGTTGAAGTGATGTCAGAATTTAATGTTAAAAAGATTGTCTTTTCTTCAAGTGCGACTGTATATGGAATTAACAATCAGTCACCCCTAATTGAGACGATGGAAACAAGTGCGACAAATCCTTATGGGTATACGAAAGTGATGCTTGAACAAATTTTAAAAGATGTTCATGTGGCAGATTCAGAATGGAGTATTGCGTTGCTTCGTTATTTCAATCCAATTGGTGCTCATGAGTCTGGTTTGATTGGGGAAGATCCCTCAGGAATTCCTAACAACTTGATGCCTTATATTGCACAAGTAGCGGTAGGTAAGCTGTCAGAGCTAAGTGTGTTCGGAAATGATTATGATACGCTTGATGGTACTGGTGTGCGTGATTATATCCATGTAGTAGATTTAGCAATAGGACATATAAAAGCTTTAGAAAAAGTATCTGAAAAAACAGATGTTTATATCTATAACCTAGGCTCGGGAGAAGGCACTAGTGTATTACAACTTGTAAATACATTTGAAAGTGTTAATAAGGTCCCTATTCCTTATAAAATAGTTCCAAGACGTTCAGGAGACGTTGCAACTTGTTATGCAAATGCAGACAAAGCATATAAGGAATTAAATTGGAGGACAACAAAATCGATTGAAGACATGTGTAGAGATACATGGAATTGGCAATCAAAAAATCCCAATGGCTATAATTGATGATACTGTCTATATGAGTGCTGTATTTTGGAAAAATTACTTAACCTTTTAATGAAATTCATATTTAATGAAAGATAAATTTTTTTAAAAAATTTTTTGAAAGCGCTTGACAAAGGAAACGGTTTCATTATATAATGTAAACATGATGACACCGATGTCAAATATAAAAAAGAAGGTCTTTATATGAAAAACTTAACAAAAATTAAGTTCAAAGAGAATGGGGAATTTAATCATTTCCCTGGGAATACAGTTGTAGCAAATCTTTATACTAAACAAGATTTGATGGAAGTTGTTGATATTATTCAATCACGTTATAGAGAATTACCATTTATCGATAAGTTTACTTTAACTCCAAGGAATTCTATTCACATGACTGTAATTGAATTGTTGTGCCATGAAAATCGTGAAACGGAGTTTTGGAGCAGTAATCTTCCTCTAGATACACCTTTACAGGAAATACATGATTACTTTGCTAAACAACTTGAAATTTTTCCATTGTTGGATGAAGAAATTCATATGCGTGTAACTGAAATGGGAAAACAAAACATATTAGTTGAACCTGCAGATGAAGCTTCTGCAAAGAGATTAGAAGAAATTCGTACTTATGTCTCAGAAAAAGCAGGTGTTCGTTTCCCTAATCATGATAGATATCAATTCCATATTTCAATTGGGTATCTTCGAATTCCTTTAACCGAAGAGGAGGAAGAAGAGTTTACTAAAGTCAGAGCAGAATTAACTGAAATTTTATTAGAGAAGATTCCAACTATTACTGTAAATCGTATTGACTATACTGTATTTGAAGATATGAGACAATTTGTTCCATATCACGAAAAATTTAAATAAAATAATAAAAAAGGAGAACTTATCATGAAAAAAATGAAAGTTTGGTCTACTGTACTTGCAACGGGAGTTGCTCTTACTACACTTGCTGCTTGCTCTGGAGGTTCAAATTCTACGACTGCTTCTTCATCTGAAGAAAAAGCTGATAAAAGTCAAGAATTAGTAATCTATTCGAACTCAGTCTCAAATGGTCGTGGTGATTGGCTAACTGCTAAAGCAAAAGAAGCTGGTTTTAATATCAAAATGGTTGATATCCCTGGCGCTCAATTAGCAGACCGTGTTATTGCTGAGAAGAATAATGCAGTTGCAGATATGGTATTTGGAATTGGTGCTGTTGATTCAAATAAAATTAGAGATCAAAAATTACTAGTACAGTACAAGCCTAAATGGTTAGATAAAATTGATCAATCTTTATCAGATAAAGATAATTATTATAATCCTGTGATTGTTCAACCATTAGTTTTAATTGGGGCGCCTGATGTAAAAGAAATGCCTAAAGATTGGACAGAATTAGGTAGTAAGTATAAAGGTAAATATTCAATTTCTGGTCTTCAAGGTGGTACAGGACGTGCAATTCTAGCAAGTATCTTAGTTCGATACCTTGATGATAAAGGTGAATTAGGTGTTTCCGAAAAAGGTTGGGAAGTAGCAAAAGAATATTTGAAAAATGCATACACTCTTCAAAAGGGAGAAAGTTCAATTGTTAAGATGTTAGACAAAGAAGATCCAATACAATATGGAATGATGTGGGGTTCTGGTGCATTAGTTGGACAAAAAGAACAAAATGTTGTTTTCAAAGTTATGACTCCTGAGATCGGTGTACCATTTGTAACTGAACAAACTATGGTTTTAAGCACTAGTAAAAAACAAGCGTTAGCTAAAGAATTTATTGATTGGTTTGGTCAATCAGAAATTCAAGTAGAATATAGTAAGAACTTTGGATCTATTCCTGCAAATAAAGATGCCCTCAAAGATCTACCAGAAGATACTAAGAAGTTTGTTGATCAAGTGAAACCACAAAATATTGACTGGGAAGCTGTTGGAAAGCATTTGGATGAATGGGTAGAAAAAGCTGAATTAGAATACGTACAATAAGAAATAAGAGTTAATTTTTATGTCCAAGTCTCTCTATTATTTCTAAATTTATGGAAGAAATAAAGAGAGGCTTTTGGTTTAGTAATAGAGGGAGTTAGTGAGATGATTAAATTTGATAATATTCAAATTAAATATGGTGATTTTGTTGCAATTGATAATCTGAATTTAGATATACATGAAGGGGAATTTTTTACATTTCTTGGGCCTTCAGGATGTGGTAAATCAACTACTTTGAGAGCATTGGTAGGTTTTCTAGATCCATCATCAGGAAGTATTGAAGTTAATGGAACAGATGTCACTCATTTGGAACCTGAAAAGCGTGGAATTGGTATTGTATTTCAATCTTATGCGCTATTTCCAACTATGACTGTTTTTGATAATATTGCATTTGGTTTAAAAGTTAAGAAGGTAGCTCCAGATGTTATTAAAGCTAAAGTATCAGCAGTAGCAGCAAAAATTAAGATCTCTGATCAACAGTTACAGCGTAATGTATCAGAATTATCTGGGGGTCAACAACAAAGGGTAGCATTGGCTCGTGCTCTGGTTCTTGAACCTAAAATTCTTTGTCTAGATGAACCATTGTCAAACCTTGACGCAAAATTACGTGTAGATTTGAGAAAAGAGTTGAAAAGACTTCAAAAAGAGTTAGGTATTACTACTTTATATGTTACTCATGACCAAGAGGAAGCCTTAACTTTATCTGATAGAATTGCAGTCTTTAACAATGGATACATCGAACAGGTCGGTACACCTGTAGAGATTTATCATAATTCTCAAACTGAATTTGTATGTGATTTTATTGGCGATATTAATGTTTTGACCGATGAAACAGTCCACGAAGTATTACTGAAAAATGCAAGCGTTTTCTTAGAAGATAAAAAAGGATACATTCGATTAGAGAAAGTTCGATTCAATCGTGAAACTGAACAAGATTTCATTCTAAAAGGAACAATTATTGATGTTGAGTTTTCTGGAGTTACAATTCACTATACAATAAAAGTTTCTGAAAGTCAGATTCTTAATGTAACAAGTATTGATAGTCAGGCTGCTATTAGATCTGTCGGAGAAAGTGTGGACTTATTTATCACACCATCAGACGTTCTGCAATTTTAAGGAGGTGCAGTATGCGTCATAAATTAAATTTAAAAGATTGGCTTATTCGTTTAGGGTTAATCTGGTTCCTAGTAACATTTATTATTTATCCAAACTTTGATCTAGTAGTGAATGTATTTGTAAAAGGAGGAGAATTTTCCCTTGAAGCTGTACATCGTGTTCTAAAATCTGAGAGGGCACTTCAGAGTATTATGAACAGTTTTAAGTTAGCATTTTCACTCATTATTACAGTTAATGTCGTAGGTATTCTTTGTGTTCTATTTACAGAGTACTTTGATATTAAAGGTGCTAAAATTTTAAAATTAGGCTATATGACCTCTTTAATTTATGGAGGAGTGGTTTTAGCGACTGGATATAAATTTGTCTATGGTCCTTATGGATTGATAACAAAATTTTTACAAAATGTTATCCCTTCTTTAGACCCTAACTGGTTTATTGGGTATGGTGCAGTCTTATTCATTATGACATTTTCAGGAACTGCTAATCATACATTGTTTTTAACAAATACAATTCGAAGCGTTGACTATCACACTATTGAGGCTGCACGAAATATGGGAGCAAAACCATTTACTGTTTTCCGAAAAGTAGTGTTACCAACCTTAATTCCAACTCTATTTGCACTTACTATTATGGTTTTTCTTAGTGGTTTGTCTGCAGTAGCAGCACCCATGATTGTTGGTGGTAAAGGATTTCAAACTATAAATCCAATGATTATTACATTTGCAGGGATGGGGAATTCTCGTGATTTAGCTGCCTTACTTGCAATTATTTTAGGTATTGCAACTACAATTTTGCTTACTATCATGAATAAGATAGAAAAAGGTGGAAATTATATTTCTATCTCTAAGACTAAAGCGCCTCTTAAAAAACAAAAAATTGCATCTAAGCCTTGGAATATCATTGCTCACATTGTAGCATATGGATTGTTCACAGTTTTCATGCTTCCACTAATTTTTATAGTATTATACTCATTTACAGATCCAGTTGCAATTCAAACAGGTAACTTAACATTATCAAACTTTACTTTAGAAAATTATCGCTTATTCTTTAGTAATAGTGCGGCATTCTCTCCATTCTTGGTCAGCTTTATTTATTCTATTATCGCTGCGACAACAGCAACAATTCTCGCAGTTATATTTGCTCGAGTTGTCAGAAAACATAAAGCTCGCTTTGATTTCTTATTTGAATATGGTGCTCTACTTCCTTGGTTACTACCAAGTACACTTTTAGCAGTAAGTTTATTATTTACTTTTAATCAGCCACAATTTCTTGTCTTGAATCAGATTTTGGTAGGTAGTTTGGTAATTCTACTTATTGCATATATAGTTGTAAAAATCCCATTTTCTTATAGAATGGTACGTGCTATTTTATTTAGTGTTGATGATGAGATGGAAGATGCAGCAAGAAGTATGGGTGCTTCACCTTTTTATACTATGATGAAGGTTATCATTCCATTTATTTTACCGGTTGTTCTCTCTGTTATTGCTTTAAACTTTAACTCTTTATTAACTGACTTCGACTTATCTGTATTTCTTTACCATCCATTAGCTCAACCGCTGGGTATAACTATTCGTTCAGCAGGTGATGAAACAGCAACTTCAAATGCTCAAGCACTTGTGTTCGTTTATACTATTGTATTAATGATAATTTCTGGTTCTGTATTATACTTTACTCAGAGACCAGCTAGTAGAAAAAGGAAATAATAATGCAGGCAACAAGCTTAGGACTATCATATATCGAAATTGTATTAAGAATTGTACTTTCATTAGTTATTGGTGGAGTAATTGGTTTAGAGAGAGGAAGTAAATCTCAACCAGCAGGTATTCGTACACATAGTATTGTTTGTCTGGCTGCATGTTTAATTATGATGACTAATGAGTATGTATCTTATAAATTTGGTACAGGAGATCCTACACGCTTAGGTGCGCAAGTTATATCAGGTGTTGGTTTTCTTGGGGCTGGAACAATACTTATTACAGATAAAAAGAAAATAACTGGTTTAACAACTGCAGCCGGAATATGGGCTTCAGCTGGAATCGGTCTAGCTATAGGTGTTGGTTTTTATGAAGGAGCCGTACTAGGAGCAATTTCTGTTTGGAGTGTTATAACTATGTTCCAACCTTTAAAAAAATATCTTCAAAGTCGTTCAAAGATAATCGAATTGTATA
This sequence comes from Streptococcus mitis, assembly GCF_946188615.1. Lineage (GTDB taxonomy): Bacteria > Bacillota > Bacilli > Lactobacillales > Streptococcaceae > Streptococcus > Streptococcus mitis_BZ. The sequence goes on along the minus strand of NZ_CAMHVK010000005.1, from coordinate 149,691 downwards.
TCGTTGTTAGATCTACAGAGGCATATAATCGGGTACTAGTATACTGTGCTGAGAATGGCATTAGAATGACTGATTCTAGAACTGCATTTGGAGATGTTAATTCAGAAAGAATTGAATATTTTGATGTTCCAGAAAAAAAAATAGCATCATTTATTACTCTAGAACTATCAGGAAGATTTGAACATCTTCGTTTGATGGAAGAAATTGCTAATATTGTAGGTGTTATTTATGTCGAAGAAATTAGCTGAAATTTAGTAAACAAAGGGACAGATGTTTTTGTCCTTTTGTTTTTTAGATGTTTTAATCATCTAATTTTTGAGTAGATTTTTGCTCAGAGGTTTTTATGAAAGATTTTAAAATCTATTTTGATTTAGGTAAAATAGAATATTTTGATAATAATTGTTTGATACAAGTATACAAATTTATTTCTTTTTATGATATTTGTGAAATGGTGTTTCCCTTTCATTTACCTCCTGATGAGTTGATAACAAATGTTATTTTTAAAGAAAAAATTAAGTCTATGTTAGAATGTTACATTGACAGGCTATTATATATTTTTATAAATCCAACAATTTTGACTGAAAAAGTTAATCTACAATTTTATGGTAGTTTTTTCTCATATGAATTTATTTGTTGTGAAGTTGGAAACATTCTTAAAAATAAAGGTGTGAATTGCAATTTAAACTTTTTTGAAGGGGAAGAATATTTGTAAAATTAATTTTGTGAATTTGTGGATCTTAAATAATTTACAAAATTCTCTTGTTAAAAAAAATTAAATATTGTATAGTAATATTAGAATGTTCGTAATGGAGGACTGAAATGAAAAATATAAATGGGAAAAAGGTAACTATTTATGATATTGCACGTTTATCAGGTTTTTCTCCAAAAACAGTTTCACGAGTTATTAATGGTGGAGTAAATGTTAAAGAAGAAACTTATCAAGCGATTCAAAAAGTTATAGAGGAATTGTCGTATATTCCAAATGCGTATGCAAAAAATTTAACTAAAAAAGAAGCTATAAATATATTGATTTCTGTAAAAAAAATCGACTCTTTTCCTTTAATTTGGTTTCAAACTTTATTAGATAAAGTTTTACAAACTTGTAAAGAGTATGGTGTTAACGCTATTGTTGAATATTTTAGTGAAGAAGATACAATTAGTAATTCAATAATCTCGAGTACAGGAAGCTTGATAGATGGTGTAATAGTATTTTATGAAAGTAAAGAAGATATTCGGATTAATTACTTGCAAAAGAATAAAATGCCATTCATAGTTTTTGGAGAATCTAGAACACCTAATGTTGTGTATGTTTCTAACAACAATTTTCAGGCCACTTATGACATGATGAAATTAGTATCAAAAGAAAACATTAATAGTATGTGGTTACTTATGGGAGGAGAATCCCTTGTTAATATTGATCGAGAGAGAGGGGTTCGTGCTTTTTTAAATGATAATAACTATGAAATGGATTTGAAAGTAGTATATGGTCTAACTACAATAGATTCGGTTTATTCATATGCTACAAGACATCTATCTAATCAAAATTATCCTGATTTGATTTTTGTATCCGGTGATGAAAAAGTACAGGGATTGATTCGTTCTTGCTATGAGAAGGAAATTACCATTCCTGATAATATTTCAATAATCGGATTTGACAATATTCCAATTTCTCAATATTATACTCCAGCTTTATCTACAATTTCTCCTAATTATGTTAAATTAGCTCAAGAAATGATTGAAGGGGTATTAGCAATTATAAAGGGGGAAAGTGTCACATCTGTTGAAGTTTCTACTAAACTTGTTAGGAGACAGAGTTTCTAGTATTGTTTAATTCTTGAAAATCCTAATGGAAAAGATGGAGTGTTCTAAAGTAAGTTCTGTTTAGCATCTATTCAGTTTCTATTGAGTTGGATCCAATTTCCAACAAGTGGGACATTTTCACGTTCGATTTACTAAAGACATTATCACATTCGAATCACACATCTTTCAAAAAAATCGTAAAAAAGTCTTGACAAAGAAAAAACAAAGTATTAAAATAAGTTCAACAAATCAGAAAAGTAACTATTTTTGATCTTCAGGGAGCCTGTGGTGATTGTGAACAGGTGATTGGAGGTAGTGAAAGTGGGCTGATTTTAAAGATGAATTTGAAACAATGAAAATTCGGTGCGCACACCTTATAGTGCAACTTGTTGTTAGACAAGGTAGAGATGTAAAGGGGAATACTCCCTTTATAATTGAGGTGGCACCGCGTTACCAACGCCCTCACACAGAATTCAATCTGTGTGTGGGCTTTTTTCATATCTTGAAATCAATACTGAAAGAGGAAAAATTTTATGACAACTAAAGGTTATTTTGGACAATTTGGTGGTAGTTTTGTACCGGAGCCAATTCAGGCTTTGTTGGATGAGTTGGAAGTGACATTTGACAAGTACAAGGATGATCCAGAGTTTTTGGCAGAGTTTCGCCATTACTTGAAGGATTATTCAGGTCGGGAAACACCGCTTTATTTTGCAGAAAGTTTGACAGATCACTTAGGTGGGGCTAAGATTTATCTCAAGCGCGAAGATCTTAACCATCTGGGTTCTCACAAGCTTAATAACGTTTTAGGACAAATTCTTTTGGCTAAACGTATGGGCAAAAAACGTGTTATCGCAGAAACAGGAGCTGGTCAACACGGTGTTGCGACAGCAGCGGCTGCAGCCAAGTTTGGCATGGCCTGTGATGTCTACATGGGGGCAGAGGATGTGGAGCGTCAACGTCTCAATGTTTTCCGTATGGAGATGATGGGAGCAACTGTTCACGCAGTTGAAACTGGAACGCGTACCCTTAAGGATGCGGTTGATGCAGCCTTTGGAGCATGGATGAATGACCTTGAAGCCTTCTACGTTTTGGGATCTGCTGTAGGCCCTCATCCTTATCCTACAATTGTTCATGAATTCCAAAAGATCATCAGTGAAGAATCTCGCCGTCAAATCTTAGAAAAAGAAGGACGCTTGCCAGATTACGTTATTGCCTGTGTCGGTGGTGGTTCTAATGCTATTGGTGCTTTTTCTCAGTATGTGGCTGATGAAGAAGTTAAATTGGTTGGGGTAGAAGCTGCTGGGCACGGACTTGATACAGACAAGCACGCAGCTACTATGACAAAAGGTAGTATCGGAATTGTCGACGGCATGAAGACCTATGCAGTCTTTAAGGAAGACGGAGAGCTAGCTCCAGTTTACTCTATCTCAGCTGGACTGGACTATCCAGGTGTTGGCCCAGAGCACGCCTACTTCAAAGATTCAGGTCGCGTGGAATATGTCGCTGCGACGGATGAAGAAGCTGTTCAGGCTCTCCTCCTTCTCAGCAAGACAGAAGGGATTATCCCAGCGATTGAAAGCTCACATGCTATCGCAGAAGCAGTTAAACGTGCACCGAAACTAAGTAAAGATGACATTATCATCATCAATGTCTCTGGTCGTGGAGACAAGGACGTAGCTGCGATTGCAGACTACCTAGAAGCTAAAAAGTAATAGATGGAAAAATTACAGTCCTTTCTCCTACAGAGAGCTTGTGGTTGCTGGAAACAAGCAGAGAAAGTTGTAAGGTTGGGTCCATCTGAAACAAGAGAAGAAAACATAATTCTCAAGGGAGTGCCCTTTATCGCACAGCCTGTTACAGGAGGTTTCTGAGACAGGAATGAGAGATAGGAGAAATCCTATAATTGAGGTGGCACCGCGAATTTCGTCCTCACGCAAGTTATTTTGCGTGGGGATTTTTCATACAGTCGCCACGGACTAGAAGTAGAACTGAAAGGGAAATTACAATGGAACGAATCATTCATGGAGATGTCTTATCGCCAATCTTGGCTTATATGCGCCTAAAGGGGCAACACAAGGTGATCTTAGAGAGTATTCCGAGAGACAAGGAAACAGCTCGTTTTTCTATCCTAGCCTATAATCCTGTTTTTGAGATTAAGTTTGAAAATGGAGTTCTTTATCAAAATGGGCAGGTGATTGATCGTGATCCCTTGGATTTTCTTTATGAAGTGACTCATAAGAGCCAGCACCATTCAGACCTCCCTTTTGGTGGTGGGGCAATTGGTTTTGTTGGTTACGATATGATTTCACTTTATGAAGAAATTGGTCAAATTCCTGAAGATACTATTGGAACGCCAGACATGCATTTCTTCGTCTATGAGAGTTATATTGTCTTTGACCACAAGAAGGAAAAAATCCATGTCATCGAGGATGCTCTCTATAGTGAGCGTAGCCAAGAAGACTTGGAAAAAGCCTTAAACCAAGTGCTTGAGGAATTACGCATTCCTGCTCCAAATGAATTTGAAGACTTGGATCTATCTCCGTTAGACTTCAAACCCCATATTGCTCCTCAGAAGTTTGAGGAAATGGTGGAAACCGCTCGTGACTTGATTCGTAATGGCGACATGTTCCAGTGCGTACTCAGTCAGCGCTTCTCAGCAGAAGTTACTGGAAATCCATTTGACTTTTACAGAAATCTCCGCGTGACCAATCCATCTAATTACCTTTATTTCTATGACTTTGGGGATTATCAAATCATCGGTGCCAGTCCAGAAAGTTTGGTTTCTGTCAAAAATGGCATCGTGACAACCAATCCGATTGCAGGGACACGACCAAGAGGCGCTACGGATGAAGAAGACAAGGATTTGGCGACAGACCTGCTTTCGGATGAGAAGGAAACAGCAGAGCATCGGATGTTAGTAGACTTGGGACGAAATGATATTGGCCGCATCTCTGAAACGGCCAGTGTTCAAGTCACTAAGTATATGGAAGTGGAGCTCTTCCGCTATGTCATGCATTTGACCAGTGTGGTCAAAGGGTGTTTGCTTCCAGAACTCACTGCCATGGATGCTTTGAAAGCAACACTTCCTGCCGGAACTGTTTCTGGAGCACCAAAAATTCGCGCGATGAGACGTATCTATGAACTGGAAACAGAAAAACGAGGCGTATACGCAGGAGCAATCGGCTACTTGTCTGCGACGGGTGATATGGACTTCGCCATTGCTATCCGAACGATGATTCTCAAAAATCAAACAGCCTATGTGCAGGCTGGGGCAGGGATTGTCTACGACTCCATCGCCCAAAACGAATACCAAGAAACCATTAACAAGGCTAAATCTATGACTAGAATTGGAGAACTAAGACCATGATTTTATTGATTGACAACTATGATTCTTTTACCTATAACTTGGCCCAATACATTGGGAATTTTGCAGAAGTTCAGGTCTTGAGAAATGATGATCCCAGGCTGTATGAAGAAGCTGGAAAAGCAGATGGTCTGGTCTTTTCGCCCGGTCCTGGTTGGCCAGTTGATGCTGGAAAGATGGAAGACATGATTCGTGATTTTGCTGGCAAGAAGCCGATTCTTGGGATTTGTTTGGGCCACCAAGCTATCGCAGAAGTCTTTGGCGGTAAGCTAGGCTTGGCTCCCAAAGTCATGCATGGGAAACAGAGCAATATCAACTTTGAAGCGCCATCTGTTCTGTATCAAGGTATCGAGGATGGCCGTGCAGTCATGCGTTACCACAGTATTTTGATTGAAGAAATGCCAGAAGACTTTGAAGTGACAGCTCGTTCGACTGATGACCAAGCCATCATGGGAATTCAACATAAAAATCTACCGATTTATGGCTTCCAGTACCATCCAGAGAGCATTGGAACGCCAGATGGCTTGTCTTCTATTCGGAATTTTATCGAGAAGGTTGTAAAGTGAGGAAACTAGGATGAAAGAGATTATTGAAAAACTAGCAAAATTTGAAAATTTATCAGGTGTGGAAATGACGGATGTCATTGAGCGTATCGTAACTGGCCGTGTAACGGAGGCGCAGATTGCTTCTCTCCTTTTGGCTCTTAAGATGAAGGGGGAAACACCTGAGGAACGCACAGCCATTGCCCAAGTCATGAGAGGACATGCCCAACATATTCCAACTGAGATTCATGATGCCATGGACAACTGTGGTACAGGTGGGGACAAGTCTTTCAGCTTTAACATCTCCACAACTGCAGCCTTTGTCTTGGCTGGTGGTGGTGTTCACATGGCAAAACACGGTAATCGCTCGATTTCTTCTAAATCTGGTTCTGCAGATGTCCTCGAAGCCTTAGGCATCAACCTAGACCTCAAACCAGCTGAATTAGGTAAGGTCTTTGATAAAACTGGTATCGTCTTTCTCTTTGCTAAAAATATGCACCCAGCAATGAAATACATCATGCCAGCTCGTTTGGAATTGGGAATTCCAACAATCATGAACTTGACTGGTCCTCTGATTCACCCAATGACTTTGGAAACACAGCTTCTTGGTATTAGTCGTCCAGAACTTCTAGAAAGTACAGCTCAGGTTTTGAAAAATATGGGTCGCAAACGTGCTATAGTGGTTGCTGGTCCAGAAGGATTGGACGAAGCTGGTTTGAATGGAACAACCAAGATTGCCCTTCTTGAAAATGGCGAAATCACCTTGTCAAGCTTTACTCCAGAAGATCTAGGGATGGAACGCTACGCTATCGAAGATATTCGTGGAGGCAACGCTCAGGAAAATGCAGAAATTTTGCTCAGAGTTCTTAAAAATGAACCAAGTCCATTCTTGGAAACGACAGTTTTAAATGCTGGTCTTGGTTTCTATGCTAATGGCAAGGTAGCTAGCATCAAGGATGGAGTTGCCTTGGCCCGCGAAGTCATTGCTAGTGGCAAGGCCCTTGAAAAACTCAGACTGTTACAGGAGTACCAAAAATGAGTCAGGAATTTTTAGCACGAATCTTAGAGCAGAAGGCGCGTGAGGTTGAGCAGATGAAGTTGGAGGAAATCCAGCCCTTGCGCCAGACCTATCGCTTGGCTGACTTTTTGAAGAATCATCAAGATCGCTTGCAGGTAATCGCTGAAGTCAAGAAAGCTAGCCCTAGTCTGGGAGATATCAATCTCGATGTGGATATTGTGCAACAGGCCCAGACTTATGAAGAAAACGGAGCAGTGATGATTTCTGTTCTGACAGATGAAGTTTTCTTTAAAGGTCATTTGGATTATCTACGGGAGATTTCCAGTCAGGTACAGATTCCAACGCTTAACAAGGACTTTATCATCGATGAAAAGCAAATCATCCGTGCTCGCAATGCAGGTGCGACAGTCATATTGCTCATTGTCGCCGCCTTGTCAGAAGAACGTCTTAAGGAACTTTACGACTATGCGACAGAGCTTGGCTTGGAAGTCTTGGTGGAGACCCACAATCTAGCTGAACTAGAGGTGGCCCACAGACTTGGTGCTGAGATTATCGGAGTCAATAATCGTAATTTGACCACCTTTGAAGTTGACTTGCAGACCAGTGTAGACTTGGCCCAGCACTTTAAGGAAAATCGCTACTACATTTCTGAATCTGCTATTTTCACAGGGCAGGATGCGGAACGAGTAGCGCCATACTTTAACGGAATTTTAGTAGGGACAGCTCTCATGCAGGCAGAAGATGTAGCCCAGAGAATCAAGGAGTTGCAGATTGACAAAGGTTAAAATTTGCGGATTATCGACCAAAGAAGCGGTGGAAACAGCCGTATCAGCAGAAGTCGACTACATCGGTTTTGTCTTTGCACCTAGTAAAAGACAGGTGACTTTGGATCAGGCTGCTGAGCTGGCAAAGCTTATTCCTGCAGATGTCAAAAAGGTTGGTGTATTTGTTTCACCAAGTCGGGCAGAACTGCTAGAAGTCATTGACAAAGTTGGCTTGGACTTGGTTCAAGTTCACGGTCAGGTAGCGGATGATTTGTTTGAGGACCTGCCCTGTGCTAGTATTCAGGCTGTTCAGGTGGATGGCGAGGGTCATGTGCCCAATTCTCAAGCAGATTATCTACTCTTTGATGCTCCTGTGGCAGGAAGTGGCCAGACCTTTGACTGGGGTCAACTAGATACGACAGAACTAGCTCAGCCCTTCTTTATCGCAGGTGGGCTTAATGAAGAAAATGTAGCAAAAGCAATTCAACACTTTACTCCCTATGCAGTCGATGTATCGAGCGGAGTGGAGACAGATGGACAAAAAGATCAGGAAAAGATTAGAAGATTTATAGAGAGGGCAAAGAATGGCATATCAAGAACCAAATAAAGATGGATTTTACGGAAAATTCGGAGGACGTTTCGTCCCAGAAACATTGATGACAGCAGTTTTGGAGTTGGAGAAGGCCTACCGTGAAAGTCAGGCAGATCCAAGTTTCCAAGAGGAATTAAACCAACTCTTGCGTCAGTACGTGGGACGTGAAACTCCTCTTTACTATGCAAAAAATTTGACCCAGCATATTGGCGGAGCCAAGATTTATCTCAAACGGGAAGACCTTAACCATACAGGAGCCCACAAGATTAACAATGCCTTGGGACAAGTTTTGCTTGCCAAACGCATGGGTAAAAAGAAAATTATCGCAGAAACAGGTGCTGGTCAGCACGGTGTGGCAACTGCAACAGCTGCAGCCCTCTTTAACATGGAATGTACTATCTATATGGGTGAAGAGGATGTTAAACGCCAAGCCCTTAATGTGTTCCGTATGGAGCTTTTGGGAGCAAAGGTTGAGTCAGTGACAGATGGTTCGCGCGTGCTCAAGGATGCGGTCAATGCAGCTCTTCGTTCATGGGTGGCTAATATCGATGATACCCACTATATCCTTGGTTCTGCCTTGGGGCCTCACCCATTCCCAGAAATCGTCCGTGACTTCCAAAGTGTCATCGGTAGGGAAGCCAAACAACAGTACCGTGACTTGACAGGTCAAGATTTACCAGATGCTCTAGTAGCCTGTGTTGGTGGTGGGTCGAATGCTATCGGGCTCTTCCATCCATTTGTAGAAGATGAGTCAGTAGCCATGTATGGGGCTGAAGCAGCTGGACTTGGTGTGGATACGGAGCACCATGCAGCTACCTTGACCAAGGGTCGTCCGGGTGTCCTTCATGGTTCTCTCATGGATGTGCTCCAAGATGCCCATGGTCAAATTCTTGAAGCCTTCTCTATCTCAGCAGGTTTGGACTATCCTGGTATCGGTCCAGAACATTCTCACTACCACGATATCAAACGTGCCAGCTATGTCCCTGTGACAGACGAAGAAGCCTTGGAAGGATTCCAACTCTTGTCTCGTGTGGAAGGGATTATCCCAGCCTTGGAATCTAGCCACGCTATTGCTTTTGCGGTGAAATTGGCCAAAGAACTCGGTCCAGACAAGTCCATGATTGTCTGTCTATCAGGTCGTGGTGACAAGGATGTGGTTCAAGTCAAAGACCGCTTGGAAGCAGATGCAGCAAAGAAGGGAGAAACTCATGCCTAAGACACTAACAGAAAAATTGAACGCTATTAAAGCAGCTGGAAAAGGAATTTTCGTTCCCTATATCATGGCTGGAGACCATGAGAAAGGTTTGGATGGACTCGGAGAAACAATACACTTTTTAGAAGATTTGGGTGTCTCTGCCATTGAAGTGGGCATTCCCTTTTCAGACCCTGTTGCAGATGGACCTGTTATCGAAGAAGCTGGCTTGCGCAGTTTAGCCCACGGGACTTCTACCCAGGCTTTGGTTGAAACCTTGAAAACCATTGAAACAGAGGTTCCGCTGGTCATCATGACCTACTTCAACCCCCTCTTTCAGTACGGTGTGGAGAATTTTGTTAAAGGTTTGGCAGATACAGCGGTTAAGGGCTTGATTATTCCAGACCTGCCTCATGAGCATGCCAACTTTGTAGAGCCTTTTTTGGCAGACACAGACATTGCTTTGATTCCTTTAGTAAGCTTGACCACAGGGATTGAGCGTCAGAAAGAGTTGATTGAAGGGGCAGAAGGATTCGTCTATGCAGTTGCCATCAATGGGGTGACAGGGAAATCTGGCAATTATCGTGCAGACTTGGACAAGCACTTGGCACAATTGCATCATGTGGCTGATATCCCAGTCTTGACAGGTTTTGGCGTATCTAGTCAAGCCGATGTAGAACGCTTCAATGCGGTGTCAGATGGTGTTATCGTTGGTTCGAAAATTGTAAAAGCTCTCCACCAAGGAGAGCCAATTCAGGACTTTATCAAACAAGCAGTAGCTTACCAAAAATAATTACACAAGCCGCGAGTAAGAGGAAGGGCACGAAAGGAAGTCTTTCCTTTTTCTTTTGCAGGAGAAAGGCTAGGATCCCTGTTGCAGAAGCAAACTGAATCAAGATAAGTAACTCCGTTGCGCTAAAGACGATAGCACAAGAAGCTAAAAAGAGAAAATCCCCTGCGCCCATGCGGATATCGATAAAATGAGCCACAATTCCAAGGACAAGGAAGAGGACCATGACTAGATTCCAGCCAGAGAAAGCCATGAGGATTAGGTGAAAAGTCAGCCAGACTAGTAAGGGATATTCCTGATGACGGAAGTCGTAGATGCCCAGAGTCAAACCAGCAGTGATTAGGATGACTTGCCCCAAGGAAAGAAATCCCCAAGAGCAAACCAGAAAAAGGAGACCTAAACCTAGTTCAAGAAGGGCATACCAGACTGGATAAGGAGCCTTGCAGTAGCGACAGCGAAAGCGATTGAAGACCTGCGAGAGAATCGGAATCAAATCTAAGGGATGCAAGCGAGTCTGACAGGCATCGCAGTGGCTAGCTGGTAGGATAATGGATTGCTCTGGAAAACGGTCAATGACCAAACCAAGAAAGGAAGCGAGAATGCTCCCGACAAGAAAAAAATAAAAATCAATCATACTTATCTATTCGTAAAAAATAGGAGAAGTAGTATAATGGAGAAACATAGACAAGATAGTGAGGTCGAGATGACAATTCGTTTTGAAGAAAATGTGAGCACAGAAAATGCTCAGCTCGTATGCCAATGGTCCAACTCCCTGGGGAAAGATTTTCAGGAACAATGGATGGGACCAAAGATTCCTTTTCCACTGACCCTTCAAGTCTTGCAAGAGTTGGAAGGAATCTTTTCAATCTTTGAAGGACAAGAGTTTGTGGGGGTTATCCAGAAAATCAGGCAAGAAGACAGCAATCTTCATATTGGACGCTTTTTTATCAATCCCCAGAAACAGGGACAAGGCTTAGGTAGGCAGGCTTTAAGGAAATTTGTTAGTTTGGTCTTTGAAAATGGAGACATAGGTAGTATTTCTTTAAATGTCCTCGAAGCAAATCAAGCAGCCCAGCACCTTTATCAAAAAGAAGGATTTGAAATCGTTCAAATGGTTGAAGCACCTGTACGAAAATACATCATGAAAAAGGGGAGATAGAAGCAAACAGCCTTGAAATCAATGTTGACTGCGATGATGAACCTGAATCAGCCCCTCAAAAGGGACTGTATATGAATGAACGTTACCAGTGTTTAAAAACTAAAGAATATCAGGCACTTTTATCTTCCAAGGGTAGACAAATTTCCGCTAAACGTAAGATTGATATGAAATCTGTCTTTGGGCAGATAAAGGTTTGTTTGGGTTATAAGAGATGTTATCTGAGAGGTAAGCGCCAAGTGAGAATTGACATGGGATTTGTACTCATGGTCAACAACCTGCTGAAATATAATAAGAGAAAGAGGCAAAATTAAAAAGCTAGAGTTCCGCAATTGGAAATCTCTAGCTTTTTGTTTTCTGAGAATCATCTTGACTCAAACTCTTTTGACTAATGTTACTAAAAAGATAAAGTAACTTTTAGCCTTATTTATTGTCGCCACTCAACATGTTTTTAACACCTTCGATAGCGCCTTCTACAGCGTCTTTGGCATCTTCAGCAACTTCTTTTACTTTAGAAACAACTTTTTCAGCTGTTCCTTCTTTTTCCATTTTTTCATCACCGATGGCTTTACCAACACCTTCTTTAATAGAACCTTTAGCTTGATTTAATTTTTCTTCTACTGACATGATAATTTCTCCTGTTATATTTATTTTATCTTAGTTTACACGAGTTCTTTCGTGAGATACTACACCATTTGCTGCACCTTTAACAGCTTCTACGCCTTCGCTAACTTTTTCTTGAACAGTTGAGAAACCAGATCCAAGACCAGATTTAGCTTTTTCGAATTGTTCTGAAGCGAATTCTCCTGTTGATTCAGCAACGTCAGATACGCGATCTTGAAGGCTTACTGAGTCTGCTTCATGTTGTTCTTTAGTTTTGATGTCGACAACGTTTACGTTGATTTCAACAACTTCCAAGTCAGTCATTTTAGCAACTTCTGAAGATACGATTTCTCTGATTTCTGAATATAAAGCTGGAACATTTTTTTGGTACTCAGCAATAATGTTTAAGTCAACTGCAACTTGTGTTTTACCAACTTCTACGTTAACACCACTTGTTACGTCATCGCTGTTAACGATTTTTTCTTTAAGATTTGAGAAGAAACCACCGTCGATTCCCAAAAGACCTGAAACGTTTTCTAGTGACAGACCAATGATTTTTTGGATAACTTTATCTTCGTAAGTAAGTTCCCCTTTGATTTCGTGAGCTACAGCAGTAGCATCTTTCTTTTCTACGTTAGTGTTTGTGTTTTTTTCGTTTGACATATGAAACTCCTTTAATTAAATTAGTAATTTTTATTTTTTATTTATCTATATAGTTTTTTTCGATATATAACCCAGCTGCAACTCCCAGTGCTCCTAAAATCAATACAAATATTGTTTTGAAGAAGCCAAAGGAGATAATCAAACAAGCGAGAAATACGCCTATGAGACCAGTGATAATTGGATATCGATATTGTTTAAGCCATTCCATTTTTTACTTCCTTACTTCACACGACTAACAGTCTTTTTGTTTTGAGGTTTTGGTTTAGGCTGGTAGTCTTTTACTAGAACTTCTAGTTTAACCTGACGCTCAATACCAAAAAACTGCTTCAATCCATTAGTTATTTCATTTTGAATTAGTTGGCATCTGTCAGCGATGTTGTCCGAAGGAAGAATTTTACCTTCTACATGAACGAAACATTTATTTTTTCGTAAATTTACATGAACAGTTGGGTTCTTGATCAATCCATGATCACTCACCAAACTTCTAACAAAACCTTCGATTGCAGAATTCTTTAATTTTAATGTATCGTTTTTAGTTTCAAGTTGAATTTCCAAATAACGTTTAGGATAAAACAACACAACTAACATCGATAACAAAACTAAAGTTGATAGAGCCACTATCCCCCAGAATATATATCTAGAGAGATAGAATTCAACGAAATGATTCTGTCTCCAGCTAAATAGCTGAATGCCTAGATCACTAACTTGATGATAATCTATCAAAACAGGAAGGAAAATTGTCAAGATTAAAATACAGAAAATAATTAAAAATATTTTCTTTGTTTTTGACATATACAATCCTTTCGATTTAACATTAAACTATTTTTACCCGTCTAATCTATTTAAAAATAGTTTATTTTACAAGTAATTATTTTTTACCTGTAAAGAATGATACTACAGTAACAACAATTGCTGCTCCTGCAATAGATGGGATCAAAGCCATTCCAGCGATGGATGGGCCCAACTACCTAAAAGGGATTGTCCTACAGATGACCCGACTAAACCAGCGAATACATTTGCGACGATTCCCATAGAACTACCTTTTTTAGTGATTCTACCTGCTACAAGTCCAATAAGACCTCCAGCAATGATTGACCACAATATTGCTTACCCTCCTTTTCTATTTTAATATCAAAAAATAAATCAATTCCTTTAATTATCGCTATTATATAATTTTAATATAAAATAATCAATTATTTTGATTATTATATAATTTTAATATAAAAAAATCAAATTCTTTGATTGTTGCTATTATATAATTTTTAAAATTAAAAATATAATCTTTCGACTTGAATTTGATTCTGTATTCACGCACTTAATAGACGGTAAAATAAGAAAATTGTTTATATATTGCCTCCGTAGTGTTATTATACGAGATAAAGGATCTTAGTAAAAGTCGTTATAGCATGCTATACCTATTCATTGTGGTATAATTGCAAGAGGTGAAATCCGATAATTTATAAAAAGAGAAAGACATTCATGAGAGATTTATTATCTAAAAAAGTCATAGGCAATTAGAATTATTAGAATTATTATTTGAACATAAACGATGGTTTCATCGTTCTGAACTAGCAGAGTTATTAAATTGTACAGAACGTGTAGTCAAAGATGATCTATCCCATGTTAAATCTGCTTTTCCTGACTTGATTTTTCATTCTTCGACTAATGGTATACGCATTATTAATACCGATGATAGTGATATTGAAATGGTTTACCATCATTTCTTTAAGCATTCAACTCATTTTTCGATTTTAGAATTTATCTCTTTTAATGAAGGTTGTCAAGCTGAAAGTATTTGTAAAGAATTCTATATCAGTTCATCTTCGCTCTATCGTATTATTAGCCAAATCAATAAAGTGATTAAAAGGCAATTTCAATTTGAAATCAGTCTGACTCCTGTTCGAATCATTGGAAATGAGAGAGACATTCGTTACTTTTTTGCATAATATTTTTCAGAAAAATATTATTTCCTAGAATGGCTATTTGAAAATTTTTCATCAGAGCCCCTATCTCAATTGTTAGAATTGGTTTATAAGGAAACAAGCTTTCCAATGAATTTGTCAACTCATAGAATGTTAAAGCTGCTCCTGGTTATTAATTTATATCGAATAAAGTTTGGTCATTTTATGGAAATAGAGAAAGATTCTTTTAACGACCAAAGTTTGGATTTTTTAATGCAGTCGGAAGGAATAGAAGGTGCTGCTCAGAGTTTTGAATCAGAATACAATATCTCTTTAGATGAGGAAGTTGTTTGCCAATTATTTGTGTCTTACTTTCAAAAAATGTTTTTCATAGATGAAAGTTTCTTTATGAAATGCGTAAAAAAGGATAGTTATGTTGAAAAATCTTACCATCTATTGAGTGATTTTATTGATCAGATTTCAGTCAAGTATCAGATTGAGATTGAGAATAAGGATAATCTGATTTGGCATCTGCATAATACCGCACATCTGTATCGTCAAGAGTTGTCCACTGAGTTTATTTTATTTGATCAAAAAGGGAATACAATCAGGAATTTTCAAAATATTTTTCCTAAATTTGTTTCAGATGTAAAAAAAGAGCTTTCTCATTATTTAGAGACTCTTGAGGTTTGTTCTAGTTCAATGATGGTAAATCATATATCTTATACCTTCATCACTCATACCAAACATTTGGTGCTTAATTTACTACAAAATCAGCCAAAGCTGAAGGTTCTGGTTATGAGCAATTTTGATCAGTATCATGCCAAATCCGTTGCAGAGACACTTTCTTATTATTGCAGCAACAATTTTGAACTTGAAGTTTGGACTGAATTAGAATTATCAAAGGAATCTTTAGAAGAATCGCCTTATGATATCATCATTTCTAATTTTATTATTCCTCCGATTGAGAATAAGAGACTGATCTATTCAAATAATATAAACACGGTCTCACTCATATCTTTGTTAAATGCCATGATGTTTATTCGATTAGATTAGTGAGTGAAAGAAGACTCCATCCATCTCTAGGGTAGATTTCCTATAGATAGGTGGAGTCTTTTTGAATATTAAAAAAGCTTCATATGATTTATCATGAGAATTGAAAAATACTCATTAAATAGAATCATATGAAACAGTTCATTTTTATCATTAGCAGAGTTACTAGTTCCATTCATTTGTATGCTAGTCAATGACGAAGAGGTCCTCATTACTTGTAACCTCGGTGACATAGTATGCTAGGCATGACAAACCTTGCTGACGTTTGGTTAGCCCTTTTTCGGAACACTTATTCACTGCCAAGTGACGAATTGATTTTTAGTTGTAAGATATGACATTGTGTTTTCCTTTTTATTTCTTAAAGCTGAGGACTGTTTTTCCACGTGAGCGACCATTAGCGACCTTGTCTAATGCGCTATTTACCTCTTCAAATGGATAAACTGTATCGATAGAGGGTTTGATTTCTAATTTACTAAAGAGGTCAGCTACCTCTTGTAATTGAGCGCCATTGCTTTCTACAAAGATAAAATGATAGTGGACGCCATATTTTTCCGCCATCTTATCAAATTTGCGACCTGCTAAGCCAAGAATCATCTGTTTCCATTTTGGTAGATTCATGCGTTTGGCAAAGGCACCGTTTGGCATGGCACGAAGGGAAACAAGATGACCACCTTTTTTCATGATAGACATTTGTTTTTCAGTTTCAGCCCCACCAAGTGTATCGAGGACATAATCAACCTGGCTAACAGTTTTTGTATAATCCTCTGTTTTGTAATCGATAAATCTATCTGCTCCTAGTTTCAGAACACGCTCAGCACTATCTCCAGCTCCATTGGTGATGACCTTCAAACCTTTGGCCTTGGCAATTGGAATGGCCATTCCACCGACACCACCAGTCCCACCAGAAATAAAGATCGTTTTCCCAGCTTGAGCGCCCATGAGTTCAAGAGCCTGTATAATGGTCAAGGCAGTAAGAGGAACAGAAGCAGCCTCCTCGTCTGATAGATAGTCTGGAACCTTGGCTAAGGCTTGGCTATCGACAGCTAGGTATTCTGCAAAGGCGCCGATATGATCAAGTGGCAGACGGCCAAAGACACGGTCTCCTATCTGAAAGTTGTCAACTTGCTTGCCAATGCTTTCAACGATTCCACCGACCTCGTTACCTGCAGTTTGAGGAAGTTTGTAAGGAACAATCATCTTGACCTCACCACGAGAGATCATGTTATCGAGAGGATTAACACCGGCTGCGGTGACTTTCACCAAGACTTGTTTGTCTGTAATACTTGGTTTAGCGATTTCTGTGATGTTCAGTGTGATATTGTTTTTGTTATAAGTAGTGTGTTGTGCGGCTTTCATGTGATTTCTCTTTTCTTTTTCTATATGATTTTATACCTGTATCTGATACAAGTATATGTTATTTCCAGTAAAAACTGACTTGTTATCAAATCAGTTTCGGACTTGTTTAGCTTGTTTATATAGATTGTCAATGACATCTTCTAAAGTTTGATTTGCTAATTCCTTCTCTAATTGAGATTCGGCACTAGCGAAAAGCGGTGAAACTGCTCCTTGGATATGTTTTCCAACAGGGCAATCAGGATTGCTATTTTGATGAACAGGGAATAAACTAATGTGATTGATTTCTTGAGTAGCATAGTAGATCTCTAGTAAAGTCATTTTCTTTGGAGACTTACTGAGTTGATAACCTGTTTTTCCTTGCTGGGAATGAATCAAATCTGCATTTTTCAATAAGGCAATCACTTTTCGAATGTAACTAGCGTTAGTCCCAACACTAATAGCTAGTGCTTGAGAACTTAAGGTTTCCTTGCTTTCACTAATCATTGTTAAGATATGCAAAGCAACTGAGAATTTTGTATCCATATGAATCCCTCTCTTAATAAACTTGTATCAGATACAAGAACAAGTATAACATAAATTAAAAGAAAAGCAAGTCTTTTGTTTTAAATTTTAAAAAATTTTGAGTGCAATCAGATTAGAGCTGTCTGGGAAGGGTGTTCATAAAATTATACCGTTGATATCCATTAGTTGACCAAAAGTAGAACAGATACACAAAAAAGCCTTGTAAATCAAGGCTTTTTCCTGTTGTATTTAGATGCCCCCTACAGGGATTTGGAAAGGACTTTCATATTGAGAGCAATTAAAAATATTGAAATATAAGTGATTTTAGGTATTTTCAATGTCATGATTTAAAAATGGGACAAAAGTGGGGCAAAAACCATACAGATTCTAAACTGTATGGTTCTTTTTTTATCTAACCAAGAAAGGTTAAAACTTATTAAAACAAATGCAATCAACTGTTGAAAACTTTTTAGTCCGTGTAATATAAAAACAAGTAAAAAGTTGAACTATAGGGAATATTGTGTCATAATAGGTAATAGATGAATAATTAATAGATTGGAAATAATGCTTTCTTACCTTAACAAGTTGAATTGGTTATACATTTTTTCGTCGCATTGTGTCTATCTCTCGAGTTTAGCTAGTTTTTATAAGCTCTGGTTTCTAATCAATATAACAAATTTTAGAAGTGCATAAGACAAGATGGTGACATTACTACAGTCATTTCTAGTCACCATATGTTGCTGGCACAGGCTGTTTGTAGTGTTGGCTATTTACTAGTCAGTTTAATCGGAGTGTTTAATTTTTATTGTTGAAAGGTTTTTATATGGCGAAAATTCTATCTTTAGGTCTGACAGGTAAGAAATTACTTGCTCAGGGGTTCTTGTTTGTTCTGCTAGGTCTCATCTTGATGGTCACGGGGACTTGGTTGCCAGTAAAGGTTATTCGACTGGTTCTGTTTTTAGCTTTGATAGCAACGGTCTTAGATTTAGTATTACGTATTTTCAAAAAAAGTCAGTCAACGGACACCTTGGGAGTTGCACTGGTTAAATTGTTAGTGCTGGGATATTTGCTTGGCTCCAATCTTGCGACGGATGTGCCGATTTATATTTTGGCTCTTGTGATTGGAGTTTATCAGATTTTTCATGCTAGTATTAACCTTGTCACCTATGTTCTCTACCGCAAAAACAAAATTCGACCTCGTTTTCGTCTCTTACTAGATGGACTCGTACTAGTTTTTCTTGGTGGGACTAGTCTTTTGTCCTCTACAGGAAATTCTGTCTTTCAACTCTTTGTATTAGGGGCTTATTTTTTCCTTTATGGTGTGTCCAATATCCGTGATGGTTTCTTGTTTGAGGAGGAAATTGGGAAAAACCATCTCAAACGTCGTGTAAGAATGAGCTTACCTATTGTCCTAGCCGCTCTCATCCCTGCAAGAACTTTAGCAAAAATTAACAAATTTATGCTGGAAAATGCTGATGAGGAAGAAGATATCCATCTTGGAATAGTGAAGTCTGGTAAGACAGCAGAGCTAGAAATTTTTGTTCATACAGCTGAGACCTCCCTGTTTTCAGCTATTGGTCATGTGGATATCTGCTATCAGGGCCGTGTTATTTCTTATGGCAACTATGATCCGTCATCTGAGACCTTATTTGGCATGGTAGGAGATGGTGTCTTATATTTCTGTGATCGTGACAAGTACATTGACCTATGTAAACGTGAGAGTCAAAAAACGCTTTTTGGTTATGGGATAGATTTGACGCCTGAAATGGAAAAAGCAGTTCAGAAAAAGTTGGCTGAATTGAAACAACTGACGATTCCATGGGAGCCAAGTGCAGATAAAATCATGACAGGTGATGGTAAGGAAGACTACACCTACGCTTATAAAATCAGACATGAGACAGATGGGGAACTTTATAAATTTATCAAATCTAAGTTTAAATCCTACTTTGTCTTATCTACAAACTGTGTGCTCTTGGCTGATACCATAGTCGGTCAGGCTGGCACCGATATCCTCTCACCCAAAGGATTTATCGCTCCAGGAACTTACCAAGCCTACCTTAATCGAGAGTTTGAAAAACCAAATAGTATAGTCGTATCTAAACATGTTTATTAAGGAGAATTTATGAACTTAGTAAAAAAATACACCCCGTTAATACTTTTTATAGGGCTGGTTGCTCTTGTAATTCTGAATGCATCGAGCTTTATATCAGGAGCAATCTCTCTCTTTGATGTAATATCAACCTTGATTTATGGTGCTGTTATTGCTTTTGTGCTTAATGTTCCTATGAAAAAAATTGAACAGTACTTAGTTAAATTGAAGGTAAAGGCAGAGTTGCGTCGTCCGATTGCCATGGTACTTGTTTTCCTAGCTCTTATCTTAATCGTGATTGCTCTTTTGGTTTTGGTGCTGCCAACCCTAGCTCAGACTATTAGTCAGCTGGGAACAGTCCTTTCAACAGTCCTTACTCAACTTGGGAAATTTCTAGGCAGCTCGGAATTTGTAACCAAAGACATGTTGTCAACTATCGTATCAGGCATACAGGGACAATCTAGTTCTATTAGCCAAGCTTTGATAGGTTTTTTATCAGGTCTGACTAGTAATATCGGCAATATTTTTTCAAGTTTGATGAATGCCTTTTTGATTATAGTCTTCACCTTTTTATTTTTATCCAGTAAGGAACATTTGGCAGCGATGACGAGTCGACTTCTAAAAGTTTTTCTTCCAGAGAAGGTGGTGATAAAGTTGACTTACATTGGACAAGTAGCACTAGAGACTTATGACCAATTTTTGATGAGTCAGCTGATTGAAGCAGTTATCATAGGAGTTATGATAGCGGTTGGTTACAGCGTGTTTGGGATACCCTATGGAGTAATGACAGGTATCTTTGCAGGAGTGCTATCGTTCATTCCTTATGTAGGGCCTATGATTGCTTGTGTTGTGGGAGCGATTTTTATCTTCACAGTGAGTCCTACTCAAGCCTTACTTTCTCTTCTTCTATATCAAGTTATACAGCTGATTGAAGGAAACCTTATTTATCCTAGAGTTGTAGGTCAGTCTATTGGTTTGCCAGCTATTTTCACGCTTGCGGCTGCTAGTATTGGAGGGAATCTTTTCGGACTACTTGGGATGATATTCTTTACACCGATATTTGCTGTTATCTATCGATTGGTTAAGGAATTTGTCGTTGCAAAGGAAAATCAGCTAGATTAAGAAAAACTAAATTTAATAAGATATACTGAGAAGAGAGTGAGAGATTCTCTTCTCTTTTATTTTTAAATACTTTTCTACAAAAAGCTATTAGACGTTAAAAAAAGCCTTGGTTTCAAGGCTTATTTCTGTTGATTTAGATGTGCCCCCTGCAGGGCTCGAACCTGCGCCCCATAGCTTAAGAGTCTACTGCTCTACCAACTGAGCTAAGGAGGCAACAGAAAAAGCTGAGAATGTAACTTCCCAGCTATTTTAATATGCCCAAAATGGCAGCTAGATTATTTACGAAAGGCATCAAGGATATAGGTGAAACCAACAATTAAAAATGCAAAGGCAACGACATAAACGACAAAGACACTTGTAGCTACTGGATTGAACAAAATCACTAGACCTAGTAAAAATGCAAGCAACGCTATCCACATGATATGGTTGCCAATAATAGGGAAAATCAATCCCAGACGATTGCCTTTAAAGAAAGCTATAATGGCTTCTACAATTAACCAAATTCCTAAAATAGTTGGAATGACAACTGGCAGCGTCACAAAGCCATAGGCAACGAGGTAAAGAGCTAAGAGAAGATTAACAATCCCTTGGAAAAGATGAGCTGGTGAGCGAAGCTCTTTTGGTACAGAGAAATAGCCTAAAATAGCTGCTATAGAAGAAACCAGTAAACCAAATGCAATCCACCAGCTGTAAACAACAAGATTAGCTACTGGGTTTGTAAATAGGAAAAGTCCTAAAAGGACAAAAACAACTCCTGCAAGGAATAGCAGTAAACGATTAGAAAATTTCATTTCAATACCCCCTATATAGTATAGTCTGATAATAAAACTATTATACTTATTTTTATAGAAAATGTCAATAAAATAAATAAACAATTTGGAAGTTTCAGTTTTTATTATTTTGAAAATAAAAAGAGAAGATAAAATTTGTCTTCTCTACATGAAAATATTGTATGGCATCAAAGCAAAAGTAACTGGCTTTACACTATTTGTAAAGATGTAATTTGATTCAAAAAGAAAAGATAGATTTAAAATGTGGGACAAATGATGGGGTAAATCAGTTATAGACAAGCAAAAAAGCCTTGGTTATCAAGGCTTTTTCCTGTTGTATTTAGATGCCCCCTACAGGGATCGAACCTGTGACCCACGGATTAAGAGTCCGCTGCTCTGCCAGCTGAGCTAAGGAGGCAAAGAAAAAAGCTGTATTGGTGCCGAAACTTCACGGTTTGTATTGAACCCGCGCAATTAAGCAGGTGGGCAACTCGCTCTAACTGAAGCTGTTTCCGTGTGAGACGGCCTACATGCTGTTAGAAGACTTTTGTTTCCCTAATAATACAAAAAATAGTCGGTCAACACTTAAGTGTGAAGTCGTACACCACAGCGTTTCTATGTTTATATAATACCACTTTTTCAAAAAAAATCAAGAGGAAAGTGCAATTTTTTGAAAAGGATTTCAGATTTTTCGCAAACGGTCGATAGCTTCCTTTCTTTGAGCCAAAGCCCGTTCATATTTACCAGTATCTTCTGCTTGGAAATAGTGATGATTACGAATTTTTTCTGGTAGATAGTCTTGCTTGACCCAATTTCCAGGATAGTTGTGTGGATAGAGATAGTCTTGGGCATTCCCCAGTTCCTTGCTTCCACTGTAGTGCCCATCACGCAGGTGCCGAGGAATAGGCAAATGCCCTGATGTTTTGAGGTCGGCAAGTGCCTTGTCCATAGCTACATAGGCTGAGTTGGATTTTGGAGAAAGGGCCAAATCAATCACGATATTGGCAATGAGAATGCGGGCTTCTGGGAACCCAATCTTTTGGGCAGCATCCAGAGCAGTCACGGTGTGAATCTGAGCTTCAGGATTGGCTAAGCCGATATCTTCATAAGCGATAACAGTCAAACGACGAGCGAGACTTGGCAAATCACCAGCCTCAATCAAGCGGGCAGCATAGTGAAGACTGGCATCAACATCTGAGCCACGGATAGACTTTTGCAGGGCAGATAGAACATCATAGTGACCGTCTCCATCCTTGTCCATGGTAATGTAGCTTCTCTGAAGACTATTTTCCATTATGTCTAGGGTGATATGGCGGATGCCCTCGTCATTCTCAGGGGTAGATAGAACTGCCAAATCCAGTGAGTTAAAGGCAGAGCGAAGGTCTCCGTTTGTAGAGGTTGCGATGAAATCCAGCGCATCTTCATCTAGTTCTACTGGGAAATCAAAACCACGCTCAGGACTACTTAGAGCTATCTGAAGAGCCTCTTTGACGTCTTGGTTAGACAGAGGTTCCAACTCAAAAATTTGAACACGGCTACGAATGGCAGGAGTGACAGAGAAGAAAGGATTTTCAGTTGTAGCCCCAATCATGATGACTAGTCCACTTTCCAAGAGAGGAAGGAGAAAGTCTTGCTTGGTTTTATCTAGTCTATGAATCTCGTCTAGCAATAGGACGAGACCACCAGAAAATTTAGCCTCTTCCGCGATTTCTTGGAGTCTTTTTTTACTATCTACTGTCGCATTGAAAGTTCGAAAGGCATACTTAGTAGTCCCAGCGATGGCAGAGGCAATACTGGTCTTACCGATTCCCGGAGGGCCATAGAGAATCATGGAGGACAGGCGATTGGCTTCCACCATGCGGCGGATAATTTTTCCAGGCCCGACCAGATGTTCCTGACCGATGACCTGATCGATGGTTTTAGGGCGCATGCGAAGCGCGAGATTGTCTGGCATAGCAGTCCTTTCTAACGTGGATTTTCTGATGTATATGTGGTAAGATGGTAGTATCTATTTTAGCATATTTCCGAGCAATCGGGGCGATTAAAGAGTCGCATAGAAAGAGGACAAAATGGCAACATACGGATTTTTAGATGTTTTAGAGGAAGAGTTGGAGAAGAATTTTCCCTTTGACTTTGAGATTAGTTGGGACAAGCGTAACCACGCGGTTGAAGTGAGTTTTCTATTGGAAGCGCAAAACGCTGCAGGTGTGGAGATGGTAGATGAAGACGGAGAGGTTTCGTCAGATGACATTCTCTTTGAGGAAGCAGTGCTTTTTTACAATCCTGCCAAATCAACAGTCAATGAGGAAGACTATTTGACGGTTATTCCTTACCTACCTAAAAAAGGATTTTCCCGCGAATTTTTAGCTTATTTTGCGCTATTCCTTAAAGATACTGCTGAGGTTGGGCTAGATGCCCTTATGGACTTTTTGGAAGACCCAGAAGCCGAAGAATTTGTCATGGAATGGAACCAAGAAGTCTTTGAAGAAGGAAAAGTTGGCTTGGAAGAAGGAGAATTTTATCCTTATCCGAGATACTAGGAGTTTGACATGGACATAGAGATTTCTGATTTCACAGGCTGTAAGATCGCTTTGTTTTGTGGGGATAGGCTCTTGACTATCTTACGCGATGATAAGGCAAGCATTCCCTGGCCCAATATGTGGGAACTGCCCGGTGGGGGACGAGAGGGGGATGAAAGTCCTTTTGAGTGCGTGGCGCGTGAAGTTTATGAAGAACTGGGAATTCATCTGACTGAGGATTGTCTGCTTTGGAGTAAGGTTTATCTAAGTATGCTTTTTACAGACAAACAGTCCGTTTTTCTAGTTGGTCAGTTAACACAGAACCAGTTTGACAGTATCGTATTTGGAGATGAGGGACAGGGTTATCAGTTAATGAATGTTGAGGAGTTTCTTAGTTCCAGTCAAGTTGTACCTCAGTTGCAAGAGAGATTAAAAGATTATTTAAAAGTAAGTGATTAGAAAGGATGGTTCAGTTACATTTCTAAACTGAACCCGCCCTAAACACGGTGCCAAAAAGATAAACTTCTCTTAGATACAAACGTCTTCAGAGAGTTTCCTATTTTGGCTTTGTGTTTTACGGGCTTGGTATCTTAATGATGGAAACATGGCAAGAGTTAAAAGTTACAGTGAAGCGTGAGGGAGAGGAATTGGTTTCCAATCTCTTGATTGAGCTGGGAGCGCAAGGCGTTGCGATCGAAGATAGTATGGACTATGTGGGAAATGTTGACCGCTTCGGCGAGATTTTCCCAGAGGTTGAGCAGCAAGAAGAAATCGTAGTGACAGCCTACTACCCTGATACGGTTGATGTAGCAACGGTTGAGGCAGACTTGCAGGCCCGTCTCGCGGAACTAACTGATTTTATGGACTTGGGAGAGGTCAAGATGGGTACGACTGCCTTGGCTGAGGAAGACTGGGCAGACAACTGGAAGAAATACTATGAACCAGCTCGTATCACTCATGATTTGACCATCGTGCCGTCTTGGACGGACTATGAGGCGACTGCTGGGGAAAAGATTATCAAGCTGGATCCAGGTATGGCTTTTGGTACGGGGACCCATCCAACCACTAAGATGAGCCTCTTTGCCTTGGAGCAGGTTCTTCGTGGTGGGGAAACAGTGCTAGATGTGGGTACTGGTTCAGGGGTTCTCTCTATTGCCAGCTCGCTACTTGGTGCCAAGGAAATCTTTGCCTACGACCTGGATGATGTGGCAGTTCGTGTTGCTCAGGAAAATATTGAGCTCAACCCTGGTATGGAAAACATTCATGTAGCAGCAGGAGACTTGCTTAAGGGAGTTGAGATTGAGGCAGATGTGATTGTGGCTAATATCTTGGCGGATATCCTTATTCATTTGACGGATGATGCTTACCGCTTGGTCAAGGATGAAGGCTACCTCATCATGAGTGGCATTATCAAGGACAAGTGGGACATGGTGCGCGAGTCGGCTGAGTCAGCTGGATTTTTCCTCGAAACTCACATGGTTCAAGGGGAATGGAATGCCTGTGTCTTTAAGAAAACCAAGGATATTTCAGGTGTGATTGGAGGCTAGCATGCAGCAGTATTTTGTCAAGGGGAGTGCAGTCTCTCCTGTCAACATCGAGGACAAGGAAACCAGCAAGCATATGTTTCAGGTTATGCGCTTGAAAGAAGATGATGAAGTGACCTTGGTCTTTGATGATGGAATTAAGCGCTTGGCGCGCGTCTTGGATGTTGAAAATCGTCAGTTTGAGTTGGTTGAAAAGTTAGCTGACAACGTGGAATTACCAATCCAGGTGACCATCGCATCTGGATTTCCTAAGGGAGATAAGCTGGAGTTTATCACTCAAAAAGTGACGGAACTAGGAGCCAGCCAAATCTGGGCCTTTCCTGCCGATTGGTCGGTCGCCAAATGGGATGGCAAGAAATTGGGTAAAAAGGTTGAAAAACTAGAAAAAATTGCCCTTGGAGCAGCAGAACAAAGCAAGCGTAATCTAGTACCGAGTGTAACACTTTTCGAGAAAAAATCAGACTTTCTAGCTCAACTGGACCAGTTTGACTCTATCATAGTAGCCTATGAAGAATCAGCAAAAGAAGGAGAAGCCGCTGCGCTCTTACAAGCGGTCTCTGGTCTTGAAAAAGGAGCCAAACTGCTCTTTATCTTTGGTCCAGAAGGTGGCCTGTCACCTGCGGAAATCGAGAGTTTCGAAGCTAAGGGAGCAGTCTTGGCAGGACTTGGCCCTCGTATCTTGCGAGCAGAAACAGCACCACTTTACGCCTTATCAGCCCTTAGTGTTTTATTAGAATTAGAGAAATAAGAGGAAGAAAATGGAACAAAAACACCGTTCAGAATTTCCAGAAAAGGAACTTTGGGATTTAACAGCCCTATATCAAGACCGAGAGGATTTCTTGCGTGCAATCGAGAAGGCTCGCGAAGACATCAATCAATTTAGCCGTGACTACAAGGGCAATCTTCATACTTTTGAAGATTTCGAAAAGGCCTTTGCGGAATTGGAACAAATCTACATTCAGATGAGCCATATTGGCAACTATGGCTTTATGCCTCAGACGACAGATTATAGCAATGAAGATTTTGCCAATATTGCCCAAGCTGGGATGGAATTTGAAACAGATGCTAGCGTAGCTCTTACCTTCTTTGACGATGCCTTGGTAGCAGCAGAAGAGGTTGTTTTGGACCGTTTGGGGGAACTTCCCCACTTGACGGCAGCTATTCGTCAGGCAAAAATCAAAAAAGCCCACTATCTCGGAGCTGATGTAGAAAAGGCCTTGACCAATCTAGGAGAAGTTTTCTACAGTCCGCAGGACATCTACACTAAGATGCGAGCTGGGGATTTTGAAATGGCTGACTTTGAAGCCCATGGTAAGACCTACAAAAATAGTTTTGTGACCTATGAGAATTTCTACCAAAACCATGAGGACGCTGAGGTTCGTGAGAAATCATTCCGTTCCTTCTCGGAAGGACTTCGTAAGCACCAAAATACGGCTGCGGCAGCCTATTTAGCCCAAGTCAAGTCTGAAAAACTCTTGGCAGATATGAAAGGCTATAACTCAGTTTTTGATTATCTTTTAGCTGAGCAAGAAGTGAACCGTGCCATGTTTGACCGTCAGATTGACCTCATCATGAAGGATTTTGCGCCAGTCGCTCAGAGATACCTTAAGCATGTTGCCAAGGTAAATGATCTTGAAAAGATGACCTTTGCAGACTGGAAATTGGACTTGGACAGCGCCCTGAATCCTCAAGTGACTATTGACGAAGCCTATGACTTGGTCATGAAATCAGTCGCACCATTGGGTGAAGAATATTGTCAGGAAGTTGCCCGTTATCAAGAAGAACGCTGGGTTGACTTTGCTGCTAATAGTGGCAAGGATTCTGGGGGTTATGCAGCGGACCCATATCGCGTGCACCCTTATGTCCTCATGAGTTGGACAGGTCGTTTGAGCGATGTCTATACCTTGATTCATGAAATCGGGCATTCTGGTCAATTCATCTTTTCGGACAATCACCAAAGCTACTTCAATGCCCACATGTCGACCTACTATGTTGAAGCGCCGTCAACTTTCAATGAATTGCTTCTCAGTGATTACTTGGAACACCAATCTGACGACCCTCGTCAAAAACGCTTTGCTCTGGCTCACCGCTTGACAGACACCTACTTCCATAACTTTATTACCCACCTCTTGGAAGCAGCCTTCCAGCGTAAGGTGTATACATTGATTGAAGAAGGGGAGACCTTTGGTGCAAGTAAACTCAACAGCATTATGAAGGAAGTTTTGACCGATTTCTGGGGAGATGCCATTGAGATTGATGATGATGCAGCTCTGACTTGGATGCGCCAAGCTCACTACTACATGGGCTTGTATAGTTACACCTACTCAGCAGGGCTAGTCATTTCGACTGCTGGTTACCTTCATCTGAAACATTCAGAAACTGGAGCTGAAGACTGGCTCAATCTCCTCAAATCAGGTGGTAGCAAGACACCACTTGAGTCAGCTATGATTATCGGTGCTGATATTTCAACAGATAAACCACTCCGTGATACCATCCAATTCTTGTCTGACACAGTTGATCAGATCATCGCCTACAGTGCCCAGTTGGGAGAGTAAATTAAAAGAGTCTGGAACAAAAGTCTAACCTTAAATATAAAAAGCGAACAAAACGAGTTATCTGACACTCAGAATTCTGTTTTGTTTGCTTTTTTATCTAATCTATTGATTTAAAAATTTAGAATAAAGAATTCCTAAAATCAAAATTTTTTGTCCTGGCCCCTTAAATTATCCCCAAAAGCTATCTTCTTCAGCTTGATCTGAAGAGAAGAGCCAAACTTCTTTGATTTTTCCGTCTTCAATACGGAAGAGGTCAATCCCGTTCATATTGAGTTCAGTACCATCAGCACGTGTTCCAAGAAAAGTAACATTGGCTGCGATTAAATCCTTATTGTCAGAAACCCAATTTGTTATTACCTTAAAGGTTCCATTAGTTTTCTCAGCAAATGTAGCCAGGTGAGATCCTAGTTGGTCCTTACCAACAACTGTACCAGATATTCTATGATTACCAGGTTGATGCCAGACAATATCGTCTGCCATCGTTTCAAAGACACCAGGAAAGTCACCAGCAATTAAAGCTTGGTTATAAGCGTTGAAAATTTCTAAGTTTGTTGACATATCTATTCTCCATTTCTTTTTTATGATATAATTGTAACAGTTACAAACAAAAAAACAAGTAGAGACTTTTTTGATAGCTAGTATCAAAAGTAGTACTATTATTGATACTAAAAGATAAATTTTTTTTAAAAAATAGAAAGAAGATATTTTATGACAAATAAAGTGAGTGAGTATGGTATTTGTCCATTTGCGACAACGCAGAGGGTTTTAACGGGGAAATGGGCACTGGTAATCATTTATCAGTTGAGTACGGGTACCAAACGATTTAAAGAATTGCAGAGATTATTGCCTGGGATTACTCAAACTATTTTGACCCGTCATCTCCGTCAATTAGAAAAGGATAAGATTGTTCAACGAAAGGTCTATGCCGAAGTTCCACCACGAGTTGAGTACAGCTTAACCGAAATGGGGCAGGAATTCAGAGTTGTTTTAGATGCTGTCGAGAAATGGGGGCTAGATTATATCAAGTTGCTAGAAATGTAGAGGTATTGACCATGTATCAAGAGTTACTTAGAAAAATAGCAGAAGAAAAACCAAGTTATCATGAGGAAGAAATCCAATGGTTGCTTGATCATTTGGGAGATTCTTCTCCAGAAATTCGCGATGACCTTGTTTTTATAAGCTTTGCTAGAGGGATTCAGGAAGAGCTATTTACACAGGAACAATTTCAGTTCATTGCTGAGGTGGTATCAGCTGATGGAGGACTAGATAAAGAGATTGATAAGGTAGGTCTGTCAACCCTTGAACGTTCTTTTAGGGCGCTTATTTATGCAAATCTCTTGTCTGCGGATGCCAACCAGCAATCGGTTTTTTATCAGGGATTACAATCAGAAATTCGTAATGTCCTTTTAAATCAAGGATTGTATTATCTTTCAAAAGAAAAGGATACAACGGGTTTTTCAAGTCAGTATGGTTGGGTTCATGCTTTTGCACATGGAGCCGATTTACTGACAGAGGTGGTTTGTCATCCAAACTTTCCTAAAAACAGGGTTCATGAAGTATTTGAGATACTTGGCCAACTATTTAAAAGAATTTCGATTCGTTTTACAGATGATGAGGATTGGCGTTTAGCAAGAGTGATCTATGAACCTATTTTACAAAGTAAGTTGGAGCAAGAGCAAGTAGCTTCTTGGATAAAAGCTGTTGACTTTCCGATAGAAGAAAGGGAAGATTTTTATAAATTTTCCAACTTCAGATCCTGTCTGTTGGAAGTCTATGTCCAACTTGACCAGAGAAATAGTTTACAAGATGACTTGAAAGAAGCCATCCAGTCTTTTCAATACTAGGGATAAGCTAATATTACTTATTGAAAGAGTTTCTATTGTATCCTCCTAACTGATAATGAAAACTAATAAAAGAGGTTGAATCATTTTCCAACCTCTTTTTGTGTATTTTAATGGAATTGCATACCACCATCAACGATAATGGTTTGTCCTGTAATGTAGTTTGAATCTGGTCCTGCAAGGAAGCTGACGGCTGCAGCCACATCTTCTGGTTCAGATAGACGTTTTAGAGTAATATCTTTTGCAAATGTCTGCATACCCCATTCGTCATCTTTTCCTGCATTTTTACCAACTTCATGAGCGATGTCGTACATCATTGGTGTTTTCACAATACCCGGTGCGTAGGCGTTAACAGTGATTCCTGAGTCTGCTAAATCACGTGCTAATGTTTGCGTAATTCCTCGAACAGCAAATTTTGTTCCACCATAAACAGTTAGATTTGGATTGCCCACTACACCGGCTTGAGAGGTTGCGTTGATAATTTTACCTCCGTGGCCAAGTGCTTTAAATTGCGCTTGTGCAGCTTGTGAACCCCAAATGACACCACCAACGTTGATACCGAAAGTGCGTGTAAATTGTTCCTCAGTAATTGTATCAAGAGGAGTAGTTGGAGCAACACCAGCGTTATTTACGACAACATTCAAATCACCAAAATGGTCAACAACTTTTTGAAATGCTTGGGCAACTTCTGCCTGTTTCGAAACATCGGCCACGACAGCAAAGGCATTTTCAGCTGATAATTCGGCAACAGCTTTTTCAGCTGTTTCGGGATTGTAGTCTAAGACTCCTACCTTAAAGCCATCTTGAACCAATCGTTTTGCGATTGCAAAACCGATTCCTTGACCTGCACCTGTGACAATAGCAACTTTAGACATATGATTCCTCCTTGGTATCCACGATACCATTCAAACGTTCATAAAAGAACAGCAAAGTTGTAAAAATTAGTTCAAATTAGGGAATAAATAACTTATTAGAACTATATTGATAGTATATAACTTTAGAAAAAATGTTTCAAATAAACACTACCGTTTTTATAGAATTTTATCCCGAAAATTTCCAATCAATTTTCTTGAAACACTTTCCCTCTTTTGATAGACTAGTATCTAGTTTTTGAAAAAAATGAAAAAATTTGTTGCTGAGTTAATCGGTACGTTCATGCTTGTGTTCGTTGGGACAGGAGTTGTTGTTTTTGGAAATGGTCTTGATGGTCTTGGACACCTTGGAATTGCTTTTGCCTTTGGTCTGGCAATCGTAGTTGCAGCCTACTCAATCGGAACTGTTTCAGGTGCTCACTTGAACCCAGCTGTTTCGATCGCTATGTTTGTAAACAAACGTTTGTCATCTTCAGAGCTTGTCAACTACATCCTTGGTCAGGTTGTTGGAGCTTTCCTTGCGTCAGCTGCGGTATTCTTCCTCTTGGCTAACTCAGGCATGTCAACTGCTAGTCTTGGTGAAAATGCCTTGGCAAACGGTGTCACTGTCTTTGGTGGTTTCTTATTTGAAGTCATCGCAACTTTCTTGTTTGTCTTGGTTATCATGACTGTGACATCAGCAAGCAAGGGAAATGGCGCGATTGCTGGTTTGGTAATTGGTTTGTCCTTGATGGCGATGATTCTTGTTGGATTGAATATCACTGGGCTTTCAGTAAATCCAGCCCGTAGCTTGGCACCAGCTGTCTTGGTAGGTGGCGCAGCTCTTCAACAAGTTTGGATTTTCATCCTTGCGCCAATCGTTGGTGGTGTTCTTGCAGCCCTCGTTGCGAAAAACTTCCTTGGGACAGAAGAATAATTGAAATTCAAAAAGCCTTGCTCCTCATTTTGAGGAACAGGGCTTTTTCGTATGAGTTTAACGGTTATCAATTTTCTCTGGATAAAGGTCGTGTTGGAAGAGGCGTTGTTCTGCCAAGCCTTCATACTTAGTTCCAGGCTTACCGTAGTTGTAGTAGGGGTCAATTGAGATGCCACCGCGAGGAGTGAATTTTCCCCAGACTTCTAAATAGCGAGGGTCTAGCAAGTTGACCAAGTCTTTCCCGATGGTGTTGATACAGTTTTCGTGGAAATCTCCATGATTTCGGTAGCTAAAGAGGTAGAGTTTGAGGGATTTTGACTCCACACAGAGCTTGTCAGGGATGTAGGAAATATAGATAGTCGCAAAGTCTGGCTGAGCAGTGATTGGGCAAAGTGAGGTAAATTCAGGACAGTTAAATTTGATGAAATAGTCATTTTCCACATGACGATTGTCAAAGGATTCGAGGACTTCTGGTTGATACTCGAAAATGTAGTTGGTTTCTTTGTTGCCTAGTAGGCTGAGGTTTTTCATTTCTTCTTGTTGTGACATGATTTTTTCTTTCTAATTTTAAACACCACGTTTGTTATCGTAGAGGAGGGTATGGAGTTGAGGAAGGACGCGGACATTGCCCCAGCTATCGTCGGCAGCGACGCGTTCCCAGAGTTCTTTGAGACGGTCTAGTTGGTCTTGGATAATATTGCCTCTAGCCTTGGGCTCAGGATTTCCAGCCGATAAGAAGAGGACATCTGGTTGGTAGCGCTCTTGTATGCCTCTGGCAAAGGCCAAATCTGCATCGTCAAAGACAGGGATTTTAAAGGTGACCTTATCTGGATCAAGTTGGGAAACGATAAAGTCCAGGGTCTCAAAGTTGACTTCCATCTTGGATGAAGGAGGTTTGGGACTCAGAGTGACCTGGTCGATGTCTTTTAACCAATTTTGCCAGCGGGAGCCTTGGGTCTCAACAGCCAGAGTGACACCACGTTCCTTGAGTTTAGTGACCAATTCAGCCATGTTGGCTGCTAGGATAGCAGGATTTCCCCCAGATAGGGTGACGTAGTCGTAGCTCCCCAATTTATCCAAGGCAGCAATGACCTCGTCAGCCGTCATGCGAGTTGGTTTTTCAGAACCATCCCAAGTAAAGGCAGAATCGCACCAGTCGCAGTGGTAGTCGCAACCAGCAGTGCGGACAAACATGGTTTTCTGTCCGATAGCACGACCTTCACCTTGAAAGGTTGGGCCAAAAATTTCCAGAACTGGTAGTTTGAGGACACGTTCCCTAGTCATCTAACCACTCCCGTCTAAACTCCGCAAAGGAAGTCGGAGTTTCATAGAGGCGAACGTATTCCAAACGAAGACCACGCTCGTCTGGCAACTCTTGACTCATAGTTTGAAAAATCCAGTAAACCATATTTTCGGCAGTCGTGTTCATATAAGGCAGAGTTTCATTGAGATAGCGATGATCCAAGTGGGGCTCTAAGTAGTTCTTGTAAATAGCTTTGATGTCTCCGAAATCGTAGGTCATGCCACGCTCATCTAAAAATCCACTGACAGCAATCTGCAGATGATAGGTGTGACCATGAAGGGATTTGCATTTTCCCTCATAGTGAAAGAGGTGGTGGGCAGCGTCGAAAGTAAACTCTTTTGATACCAAGGATCTGTGAGGATTGTAGACAAGAGATTCTCCAGTTTCCTGTTTGATTTCTTTGGGTGCAAAAAACATTAGGCCTCTCCTTTCTGTGAGAGATAAACATCTAAACCATGCTGACGTAGGTGGCAGGCTGGACAATCTCCACAGCCACTTCCAATAATCCCGTTGTAGCAGGTCAAGGTCTTTTCACGAACGTAGTCAAAGGCACCGAGTTGATCGGCTAACTCCCAAGTTTCAGCCTTGTCCAGCCACATGAGAGGTGTTTGGATAACAAAGTCGTAATCCATGGCAAGGTTGAGTGTCACATTAAGGGATTTGACAAAGACATCTCGACAATCGGGGTAGCCTGAGAAGTCTGTTTCGCAGACACCTGTCACT
The DNA here is from genome assembly GCF_946188615.1 of Streptococcus mitis. Lineage (GTDB taxonomy): Bacteria > Bacillota > Bacilli > Lactobacillales > Streptococcaceae > Streptococcus > Streptococcus mitis_BZ. Next base: position 116,142 of record NZ_CAMHVK010000005.1, on the reverse strand, counting down.
ATGTCTTTAATGCCACGTTGTTTGGCAAGAACTGCCGCAAAGGATAGAAAGAGGTGGTTACGACCATCAACGAAGGTATTGGGAACCTCTCCCTCTTTTTGCTCAATTTCCAGATCAGAGGTCAGGGCATTTTCAGTGATTTGCCCCAGCAGAGACATATCTAGGATGTGATGACGAATCCCCTGTTCCTTAGCGATTTCTCTAGCAACTTGAATTTCGAGATGATGGCGTTGGCCGTAGGCAAAGGTAACGGCTTCGACCGTTTCATAGTGTTCTTTAGCCCAAAAGAGGCAGGTTGTAGAATCTTGACCGCCACTAAAGACGACCAAGGCTGATTGACGTTTCATAGTACTCCTTCCAAAATGGGAAATGTTCAGAGCACGCAAAAAGCTCCCTTGAGGGAGCTAAAAAATACCAAGTCAAGGTTTTTTTTAGCGATGGCATGTCCCAAACATCGTAATATTCTACATACAGTCTAGCATATTTTTTGAAAAATGGCAAAGGGCAAGAAAAAAGAGACCAAAGCAAGTACTTGGTCTCTCGTTTGATTAGCTCAATTCAGCAACGATGGCCTTGATTTGTTCTGCTGTGTGAACACCAGCAACTTGTTTCACCACTTGGCCGTCTTTTTTGAAGAGAAGAGTTGGGATAGACATGATTCCAAAAGCACGAGCTGTGTTTGGATTCTCATCAACGTCCATTTTAACGATTTTTAAAACATCTTCTGAAAGTTCTTCAGACAATTTATCCAAGATTGGACCTTGCATACGACATGGACCACACCAAGTTGCCCAGAAGTCTACCAAGACCAAACCGTCTTTTGTTTCTTGTTCGAATGTTGCATCTGTAATTGCTTTTGCCATTGTATTTCTCCTTTTTTAGTTATATTGGCTTAAATCTTGTTTCATGAGATAGAAGAAGACATCTCCATAAGTCCCATGATAGTCCAAATCATGACCGTTGTAAGTTAATTTTTGGACGGGGTAGTAGTCTGCGACGCCGATAAGGCAAGCTTGTTGTGAACGATCAAAATCTTCATAAGACTCGAAAGTCACAGTTCTTTCGTTCTTGCTGGCATCTAGATAAGTAATTTCAATCATTTTAAAACTCCTTTGTTTAATGATGACTTTATTTTACTCTTTGTAAAAGAGAATGTCAAGAAAAATGATTGCGCACGCAACTTTTTTTCTAAAATCATCTTAAATTAAGAAATCCAAACCAGTTTCCAAGCTTTCTTCGACAGCCTTTTGTAGCGAGGCCAGTGTCTTTTGCCCATCACCTGTCAGGCAGATAAAACTAGAGCGTCTATCTTGATCGCAACACCTACGACTGAGTAGACCGCAATTTTTAGCTTCTAAGCGAGCCACCATCCGAGAAACAGCGCTCGGGCTCAGATGAAGTTTATCAGGCAAATCAATCTGTCGTAGAGATTTTTCTTGGGCCAAGTCCAGATAGTAGAGTAGGTAAAACTCTTTCAAGGTCAGACTTTGGTCACTCTGCTGGGCAATGGTCTCTTCTAAGAGACCTTCAATTTCTTTCTGACGACGATTGAAGTCAAACCATTTTTCCAAGTAGGTCATAGTATCTCCTTTCTTTTTAAAGTTATAACATAGAAGAATGTCCATTCACGAACAGTCTCTGCATCACAAGATGATTGCGCATGCAATGATTATACTACTTTTCAAGAAGGCTGGCAAGAAGGACGCTGAAATCTTTTATCCTAAATTAGGCCTGTTTTCACTAGTCTGTAATTGCCTGTATCCCCTTTCCTCTCTAATTTTCATCAACTCTTGTGCATTTCCTTGAAATTTTCTGAAAAAAGAGTAAACTGGTATGCAAGAAGTCTATTTCGTGGAGTTTAGGATGAAATTATATGTTCAATTAATGATTCTCTTTGTGATTTCTCTAATCGGAGAGGGAATTTCCAGTTTCTTTCATTTGCCCATCCCAGGCAGTATTATCGGTTTAATTATTTTGTTTTTAGCCTTACAGTTCAAGTGGCTGAGAACCAGACATGTCAACATGGTGGGAAATTTCTTGCTGGCCAATATGACCATTCTCTTTTTACCGCCAGCAGTGGGAATCATGGAGAAGTTTGATGTGATTGCTCCCTATCTCTTGCCTATCGTTTTGATTGTCTTTTTTGCGGCTGTCATCAATATTATCCTTATTGCTTTGGTTGTTCAGTTTATCAAGCGACGGTTTGAGGGAGATTATGAGAAAGGAGATGCCAAATGAGTGAATTTGTTTCCAATCCCCTGTTTGGGCTTGCCCTGTCTATCTTAGCTTATCTAGTGGGAATGCTGATTTATAGACGTTTTCCCCATCCATTGACAACTCCTCTGCTTTTGTCAGCTGTTTTCATTATCATCTTTCTAAAGGTGACGGGGATTTCTTACCAAGATTACTATCAAGGTGGAGTTTATCTGAATAACTTGATTGTCCCATCGACAGTGGCTCTAGGGATTCCGCTTTATAAGAGTTTTCACTTGATGAAGCATCATGCTCGGAGTATTCTCTTTGGTAGTTTGTTAGCGGTAGTGGTCAATACCTCTTTCACAGCTCTTGTGGCTAAAATCTTTGACATGGACTTTTTCCTAGCCATTTCTCTCTTTCCTAAGTCAGTGACAACCGCTATGGCAGTGGGAATTACAGAAAAATTGCAAGGCTTGACCACCGTGACCTTGGTTGTCGTAGTGGCAACTGGAATTTTGACTAGTGTTATCGGCCCAACCCTTTTGAAGTGGATGAAAATTGACGATCCAGTAGCAGTCGGGCTTTCCCTCGGAGGAACAGGGCATGCAGTCGGAACAGGAACAGCCTTTCGATACGGCTCTGTAGCAGGAGCCATGGGTGGCTTGGCTATCGGTGTCACTGGTATTCTCTATGTCTTTGTCAGCCCCATTGTAGCCAGTTTGATATTGAGTTAAAAAGCAAGGAATTTGAGTTCCTTGCTTTTTAAAATCGTATGTTATAGACTATTACTTTTCTTTACTTAAGTGAATGACTTGGTCATAGTGTTTTAAGTCTTCTTCTGTGTAGTGGTGAATGACTTCAATAACTGTTTGAGGTAGGGAGAAGAGCAAGTCGCTAATTTTTCTGCTATTTTCCGAGTCAAGATTGGCCTTAATCTCATCTGCTAAGATGAGTTGGCTATCGTGGTAGAGGGCGCGAGCAATTTCTAGGCGTTGTTTCTCGCCACCAGATAGACTGTCATTACTGAGGGGGCGATTTTTCAAATGTTCTAATCCTGTTTTTTTGAGGATATGATTTAAAGTCTCTTGTTTTTTATCCAGTCCCAGAAGGATATTGTCTTCCAGAGATAGCGTATCAAAGTAATGGATATCTTGGAGGATATAGGAACTAATGCTCGTGATTTCTTGACGTGACAGGTTCTGACCAGCAAAGCTAATCTGTCCACTTGTTGGTATCTCTTCTCCATGAATGATATTGAGTAGTGTCGTCTTACCAGAGCCACTTTCCCCGATAATGGCGATTTTTTCTCCTTGCTTGATGTGTATGGAAATCGGAGATAAGAGGATATTCCCATCTTTTTCAAGGGAGATGGTGTTAAGTTGGATAGGGAAAATATTTTCTATGCTTCTAGGAGAGGTGGAGTCAGACTGGCCCAAAAGTTCTTGGTATTTGTTGAGAAGAGTTCGAGTAGCTTTTCGGGTGTTGGTAAAGTAAGCCAACTCTTGGAATTGATAGCCGATATTATGGGAAACTAGATAGATGGCCACAAAACTCGCCGCATCTAAATAATTATAGTAGGTCATAAAGCCACCGATGACGATTGGTGTGACAGAACAAAAGGCATCGATGCTATTGATCAAGAGACTGTTTAAAGTTCGTTGCTTTTCATAGTTAATTTCGGTATCTAGACTGGTTTGTAATTGCTTTTGATAGCGAGCAAAAAAGTAGTCTTGCCCCTGATAATGGCGAATTTGTTGGCTACCACCAATAAAATTTGTCAAGCTTGCTAAGTAGCTCTGGTTAACAGTGGACCGCTTTTCAGAAAGTGAATCCAAACGCTTTGATCCGATAGCACTGCAGAGTACAGGAAAGGAGTAGAAGAGGATGAAAATCAAGCCCAGGTAAAAATTGGTCCATAGGGCATAGAGAATGGACACAGTGGTAAAGCCCAGAGAAGAAATGATGATGATCGTTGGCTCAATATAGTTTTCTTCTAGTTGCTTGACGTCGTTTTCTAGGTCGGACAAGATATCTTTTTCATCAATCTCATAACTGTTTAAAAATCGCTTGAAAATAGCACTCTTGATTCCATATTTGAAGTCAGTAATCAAACGAGCGTAGTAATAACGTTTCCCAGCCAAACCCAGTAAGAGGATGAGATTACCAAGGATTCCTAAAATCAAAACTTTCCAAAGAAGGCCTAGTTCTTGATTGGTAAAACTAGCAACAATATTTTGAACAAGGGCTGGTGTGATAATTGCTTCCAGCCAAGTAATGGCAATAGAAAAGAAGTAAAGTATGAGGTGCTTCTTAGTAACAAATCTTTTCAGCATAAAGAGTTGCCCTCCTTATCGATATACATGTAATCAATTTTAAAGTTATTATACTCTTTTTTATTAAATACTTCATATTAAAAATGTAAGTCCTGAGAACGAAAAAAGTCTAGCGAGTTATTGTCGCTAGACTCTAAGATTATTGCAAATTAACCTTGTTTTTCAAGATATAGTAGGTTCCGAGGTAAAAGATAGCTATGAATATGAGTTCTTCAACAATGCCTACGCTTGCTCCCATATAGAAATTATCATTAAATCCTGCAAGTGAATTAATATAGAAGTTAGTACTGGTATTGAAGAAGACTTCAATAAATCCAATGACGATTTGGATACCAATGTAGGCTGCAACAGCGAGTGCGGTACGGTATTCATTGAACAGTTGTCCGATGGAAATAGCCAAGTAGATGCAGAGGATTCCTGAGATGGTATTTAGTAGGAAGGATACCCCCATAAGAGAGAGTTGAGGAAGGAATGTTCCTACAAGTGGAATCAACTCAGAATTTGATATCCATTCTGGAACCGTTATGGTAACAATAATAAAAGCGCTTAGAACTAGTACAGTTGAGCTAAGGATAGACCAAATGAAGGCTCCAACTAATTTGGCTGTGATGATATGGTGTTCAGAAACTGGCAAGGTCAAGGTCAGATAGCCTTGTCGGTCATAGACACTACCTTTGAATCGTTTAATAATCAAGAAAATGGTTGAAATCCCAAGTGTAATCATCAATCCACCAAAGACGAGAGCCAGAAAGAAAAGTAAGACAGGTTGGCTATCTTTGAAAGATACATAATTATAGTAGTGTACTTGCATTCCTATGAGAACGGAAAGAACTAGCACGGCAGCGTAAAGGGCTAAATACCACTTGTTAACATTTTTAAATTCGTAGCGAACTAAATTCCAAAACATAATAATCTCCTTTGCTTAGGCCTTAAATTCCTGACGGAAGAGTTGGTCAATGGATTCACCTGACTCATAGCGAATATCGTCTACATTACCTTGACGAACGACTTTTCCATCTTTGAGGAAGATAATTTCATCCAAGATTGGCTCGATATCAGAAATCAAGTGGGTAGAAATCAAAACGGTAGAAGTTGGGGAGTAGTTGTTGATAATGGTATTGAGGATATACTCACGGGCTGCTGGGTCCACCCCACCAATGGGTTCGTCTAAAACGTAGAGACGAGCATCACGGCTCATAACTAAAATTAGTTGGACCTTTTCCTTGTTCCCTTTTGATAGTTTCTTGAGACGACTATTTTCATCAATGCCCAGATCTGCAAGCAGATGATGGGCGCGTTCAAGATTGAAATCTTTATAGAAGGTCTTAAAGTAGGTTAGGGCTTCTTTGACCTTCATTTGCTCATTGAGATAGGTCGTATCCGGCAAATAAGCTACGATAGCCTTGGTTGCTGGGCTTGGATCCATGTCGTTGATCAGGACACGTCCTTGATCTGGTTGCAAGAGGCCGTTGATTAGTTTAATCAGGGTTGTTTTTCCTGAACCGTTTGGCCCAAGGAGACCAACAATTTTTCCAGCGGGGATGTCAAGAGAAACATTTTCAAGGGCTGGGGTTGCTCCATAAGATTTGGATACATTTTCAAATGCTAGTAATGACATAGGCTTAAACTCCTTTAATATAATCGCCGACTACGCCTGGTAGTTCTTCTTTTTCATAGCCAAAATGGGTCATGGAGGAAACGAAGTGTTCCAATTCTTCTTCCGATAATTGTTTGCGTGATTGGGCGATCAGCTCTTTATCTTCAGTCACAAATCGTCCAGTTGTGCGCTTGCTGTAGACAAATCCTTCTCGTTCGAGGTCTGACAAGGCTCTTTGGATGGTGTTTGGATTGACACCGGCCTCGCTAGCCAGCTCTCTCACGGTTGGAAGTTGTTGATTGGGTTCCAGTGTATGGGAAACAATCTGAAGCTTGATTTTCTCCATAATCTGTAAATAGATGGGTTTTTTGTTGTCAAATGTCCAGGACATCTTGGTCTCCTTTCTTTTATCTCTTTGTCTTAATTAAATAATACAACAAAACAAAAAACTTGTCAAGCAAAAAGAAGAATTGTTTTGGGAATCGTTTAAAAAATGGTATAATGAAAAGAAAACGATAAGGAGGGAAAGGATGCGTTGTCCAAAATGTGGGGCTACCAAGTCAAGTGTTATCGATAGTCGCCAAGCAGAAGAAGGGAACACTATTCGTAGAAGACGTGAGTGCGATGAATGCCAACACCGTTTTACAACCTACGAACGAGTAGAAGAAAGAACCTTGGTGGTTGTTAAAAAAGATGGCACACGGGAACAATTCTCCAGAGATAAAATCTTTAATGGGATTATCCGCTCAGCCCAGAAACGTCCTGTGTCAAGTGATGAAATTAACATGGTAGTCAATCGTATCGAACAGAAACTCCGTGGTCGAAATGAAAATGAAATTCAAAGTGAGGACATTGGTTCACTCGTCATGGAGGAGTTGGCTGAGTTAGATGAGATTACCTATGTACGTTTTGCCAGTGTCTATCGTAGTTTTAAGGATGTCAGTGAGTTAGAGAGCTTGCTCCAACAAATCACCCAGTCCTCTAAAAAGAAAAAGGAAAGATAAATGAAGCCAATTGACCGTTTTTCTTATCTAAAGAATAATCGGGTGTCGCAAGATACCTCATCTCTGGTACAGTGCTACCTCCCGATTATCGGTCAGGAGGCACTGAGCCTTTATCTTTATACGATTAGTTTTTGGGATAATGGCAGAAAGGAATACCTTTTTTCAAGCATTCTCAATCATCTCAATTTTGGGATGGACAGACTTTTAAAATCTTTGAAAATCCTATCTGCTTTTAATCTCTTGACCCTCTATCAAAAGGGTGATACCTATCAGATAGTTATCCAGGCTCCTCTTTCAAGTCAAGATTTCTTGGAGCATCCTGTTTATCGCAGACTTTTGGAGAAAAAGATTGGCGATGCAGCTGTGGAGGATTTAAAAGTTGAAAGTGCTGAGGGAGAAGAAATACCTGTCTCACTCAATCAAGTCTTTCCAGATTTGGCAGAGCTGGGAAGTCAAGAAGACCTTGGTCTCAAGAAGAAAGTGGCCAACGATTTTGACTTGGACCATTTTCGTCAGCTTATGGCTCGAGATGGGCTTCGCTTTGCGGATGAGCAGTCCGATGTCTTAAACCTCTTTGCCATTGCTGAGGAGAAGAAATGGACTTGGTTTGAGACCTATCAACTGGCTAAGTCAACAGCTGTTTCCCAAGTTATTTCAACCAAACGCATGCGGGAGAAAATCGCTCAAAAACCTGTTTCCTCTGACTTTAGTCCTAAGGAAACGACCATTATCAAAGAAGCCAAAAGTAAAACGGCCCTGCAGTTCTTAGCAGAAATCAAGCAGACACGCAAGGGGACCATTACCCAAACAGAAAGAGAACTCTTGCAACAAATGGCTGGTTTGGGCTTGCTGGACGAAGTTATTAATATTATTCTCTTATTGACCTTTAATAAGGTGGATTCGGCAAACATCAACGAGAAATATGCCATGAAAGTAGCCAATGACTATGCCTATCAAAAGATTCATTCGGCAGAAGAAGCAGTCATGCGAATCCGTGAGCGTGGGCAGAAGAGTCAGGCTCAAAAAGGCAGTAAACCCGGTCCTGCTAAGTCCAATGTACCCAAGTGGAGCAATCCAGATTATAAGAATGAAACCAGCGAGGAAACTCGTCTGGAACTAGAACGTAAGAAACAAGAACTATTAGCTCGATTAGAAAAAGGAGGAGATTAGATGGAAAGTGTCGGAGACGTACTCAAGCGTCAACCTAGCCGTTTTCATTATCAAGATTTGGTCCAGAAAATCATGAAGGACCCTGATGTTGCGGCCTTTATCCAGCAAGAATCCCTCAGCCCAGAGGAATTGAATCGCAGTATCTCCAAATTTAACCAGTACATTACCGAGCGTGACAAGTTTCTACGTGGGGATACGGATTATATTGCCAAAGGCTACAAGCCGATTTTGGTTATGAATCATGGTTATGCGGACGTTTCTTATGAAGAAACTCCTGAACTAATCGCAGCGGAAAAAGAAGCGGCTATTAAGAATCGTCTCAAGTTAATCAATCTGCCAGCCAGTCTTAAGAAAGCTAGTTTAGCTCAAGTAGATTTGGATGATTTGGGGCGCTTGCCAGTTTTTGAAAAGCTATTAGCCTTCGTGGAGCAATATCCAGCTATGCGAAAAGGTCTTTACTTATATGGAGACTTTGGTGTGGGTAAAAGTTTCATGGTGGCTGCCTTAGCCCATGATTTATCAGAAAAACGTGGTGTTTCCTCCACTCTTCTCCACTATCCTAGCTTTGTCATCGATGTCAAAAATGCTATCGGTGATGGCAATGTCAAGACCTTGGTGGATGAGATTAAGCTTTCTGAAGTCCTGATTTTAGATGATATTGGTGCCGAGCAATCAACAGCTTGGGTGCGGGATGAAATCCTGCAAGTCATTCTCCAATATCGGATGCAGGAAAATTTACCGACCTTTTTCACCTCCAACTTCAACTTTGAAGAATTGGAGCAGCATTTTGCTAAAGGGAAACATGGAAATGACGAAACCTGGGAAGCCAGACGCGTCATGGAACGCATCCGTTATTTGGCAGAGGAGACTCGTTTAGAAGGAGTAAACCGTCGATGACAGAAACGATTAAACTGATGAAAGCTCATAAATCTGTTCGAAGATTTAAGGAGCAAGTTATCCCTCAGGAAGACTTGACTGAAATCCTGACAGCAGCGCAAATGGCCTCGTCTTGGAAGAATTTTCAATCCTACTCTGTGATTGTGGTACGAAGTCAAGAAAAGAAAGATGCCTTGTATGAATTGGTGCCTCAAGAAGCCATTCGCCAATCTGCTGTTTTCCTTCTCTTTGTCGGAGATTTGAACCGAGCTGAAAAGGGAGCTCAACTTCATACTGACACCTTCCAACCTCAAGGTGTGGAAGGCCTCTTGATTAGTTCGGTCGATGCGGCCCTTGCTGGTCAAAATGCCCTGCTGGCAGCTGAAAGTTTGGGCTATGGCGGTGTCATCATTGGCTTGGTGCGTTACAAGTCAGAAGAAGTATCAGAACTCTTTAATTTGCCTGACTATACTTATCCTGTTTTTGGGATGGCACTAGGTCTTCCAAATGAAGAACATGAAGTCAAACCTCGCTTGCCATTGAATCAAGTAGTATTTGAGGAAGAATATCAGGAACAAACAGTTGATGTGATTGAGGCTTACGACCGTGTACAGGCTGACTATGCTGGGGCGCGTGCGACCACAAGTTGGAGTCAGCGCTTAGCAGAACAGTTTGGTCAAGCTGAACCAAGCTCAACTAGAAAAAATCTTGAACAGAAGAAGTTATTGTAGAAAGTGAGAAATTATGGCCCTACCAACTATTGCCATTGTAGGACGTCCCAATGTTGGGAAATCAACCCTATTTAATCGGATCGCTGGTGAGCGAATCTCCATTGTAGAAGATGTCGAAGGAGTGACACGTGACCGTATCTATGCAACGGGTGAGTGGCTCAATCGTTCTTTTAGCATGATTGATACAGGAGGAATCGATGATGTCGATGCTCCTTTCATGGAACAAATCAAGCACCAGGCAGAGATTGCCATGGAAGAAGCTGATGTTATCGTCTTTGTCGTGTCTGGTAAGGAAGGAATTACCGATGCGGACGAATATGTAGCCCGTAAGCTTTATAAAACCCACAAACCCGTTATCCTTGCAGTGAACAAGGTGGACAACCCTGAGATGCGAAATGATATCTATGATTTCTATGCTCTCGGTTTGGGTGAACCACTGCCTATCTCATCTGTCCATGGTATCGGTACAGGAGATGTGCTAGATGCCATCGTAGAAAATCTTCCAAATGAATATGAGGAAGAAAACCCAGATGTCATTAAGTTTAGCTTGATTGGTCGTCCTAACGTCGGAAAATCAAGCTTGATCAATGCTATCTTGGGAGAAGACCGTGTCATTGCCAGTCCCGTTGCTGGAACAACGCGTGACGCCATTGATACCCACTTTACAGATACAGATGGTCAAGAGTTTACCATGATTGATACGGCTGGTATGCGTAAGTCTGGTAAAGTTTATGAAAATACTGAGAAATACTCTGTTATGCGTGCCATGCGTGCTATTGACCGCTCAGATGTGGTCTTAATGGTCATTAATGCGGAAGAAGGCATCCGTGAATATGACAAGCGTATCGCAGGATTTGCCCATGAAGCTGGTAAAGGGATGATTATCGTGGTCAATAAGTGGGATACACTTGAAAAAGATAACCACACTATGAAAAACTGGGAAGAAGATATCCGTGAGCAGTTCCAATATCTACCTTACGCACCGATTATCTTTGTATCTGCTTTGACCAAGCAACGTCTCCACAAACTGCCTGAGATGATCAAGCAAATCAGCGAAAGTCAAAACACACGTATCCCATCAGCTGTCTTGAACGATGTGATTATGGATGCTATTGCCATCAACCCAACACCGACAGACAAAGGAAAACGTCTCAAGATTTTCTATGCGACTCAAGTGGCAACCAAACCACCGACCTTTGTTATCTTTGTCAACGAAGAAGAACTCATGCACTTTTCTTACCTGCGTTTCTTGGAAAATCAAATCCGCAAGGCCTTTGTCTTTGAAGGAACACCGATTCATCTCATCGCAAGAAAACGTAAATAAAAAAGCAGAATCTGGAATGACATTTCCAGATTTTTTTGATAAAATGAAGTTGAAGAAAGCGCTACCAAAAAGAGGTGTTGATGATGGAACATTTGTTTAAATTGTTAATCTTATTACCCTGTTTTTACTTTTTCAGCTGGATTGAAAAGGCCAACAGAGATAGTAAATTTTTCCCAATTTTTTACTATTTTTACTGGATTTACATCACCCTCTATGCTCTTTTTAGCCTTGCTTGGACAGTTTTTTCAGTCTTGTTTTTCAATATCCTATTGAGAAATGTGGCAGACATCAAGTCTTGGGGCATTTGGCTATTATTACTACTTATTGCTTTTTCCAGTTCTTGGTTAACCTATATCTTTTTCAAAAAAATGCTTCGCTTGAGACGGGAGCTAGGGAAGTCTAAAGGCGGCAAGCATTGATTTATATTGGTAAGAACATTTAATAGAACGAAACTAAAAAAAACAATTTCAAAGAGGAGGTGTCGATGATGAAACTGTCCTTTAATTGGTTTCATTTGATACTCTTATTTCCTTGCTTTTACTTTTTTTATTGGATAGATAATGCTGATAGAAACAGTAAGTTTTTCCCCATTATCTACTATTTCTACTGGATTTATATTTCCCTTTTAGCTCTGTTTAGCTTGGATATGACAATTTTTTCATTCTTATTTTTCCCTTTTGTTCTAAATTATGTATCAGATGCTAGTACTTGGGGTGTTTGGTTGCTTTTGATAGTCTTATCTCTAGGCAGTGACTGGTTAGACTATATCTTTTTCAAAAACATGTTTCGCTTGAGACGAGAACTAGGGGAGTCTAACGGTGGAAGGCATTGATTTATACTCTTCGAAAATCAAATTTAAACCACGTCAACATCGCCTTGCCGTACTCAAGTACAGCCTGCGGCTAGTTTCCTAGTTTGCTCTTTGATTTTCATTGATTATTATATTACTTTCTATTTGTAGGAGGTTGCTTATGGAACGTCTAAAATCATTTATTACACGCTATTCTAAGGTCTATATTGGTTTAGTTCTGCTGATCTGGCTGGCTTTCTTCTTTGTTCCTTGGGATAAACCAGTTCTGGGAATATCTATCAATCTCTTAATCATGCAGAAAGTTTTACTAGTTTTTGGAATTCTGTCGATTTTGATGGCCTTGCTGTCCAAGAAAGTCAGTCTCTTTGTTTTTGGATTGATCTGTTGTCTTTCTTTTTGGATAAATCTATTTATCCTATTTGCCATTTTGCCGATTTTTGGCAATTAATCAGTCATAAAAATCAGAGAGGTTAGCTTGGGAACTAGCCTCTTTTTCCTTTTCAAAATGGGGATTCTTCCTTGAAAATAATCAGTAATTGTGCTAAAATTAAAAGAACATTCTAAAATATTCGGAATTTAAAGTAAGGAAAAACATGGCTAATATTTTAAAAACAATTATCGAAAATGATAAAGGAGAAATCCGTCGTCTGGAAAAGATGGCTGACAAGGTTTTCAAATACGAAGACCAAATGGCTGCTTTGACTGACGACCAACTAAAAGCAAAAACAGTTGAATTTAAAGAACGTTATCAAAATGGAGAATCACTGGATTCATTGCTTTATGAAGCTTTTGCGGTTGTCCGTGAGGGTGCCAAACGTGTCCTAGGACTCTTCCCATATAAGGTTCAGGTCATGGGGGGAATCGTTCTTCACCATGGTGACGTGCCAGAGATGCGTACAGGGGAAGGGAAAACCTTGACTGCGACCATGCCCGTATACCTCAATGCCCTTTCAGGTAAAGGGGTTCACGTAGTTACGGTCAATGAGTACTTGTCAGAACGTGATGCGACTGAGATGGGTGAATTGTACTCATGGCTTGGTTTGTCAGTAGGGATTAACTTGGCTGCCAAATCTCCAATGGAGAAAAAAGAAGCCTATGAGTGTGATATTACCTACTCAACCAACTCGGAAATCGGATTTGACTACCTTCGTGACAACATGGTCGTTCGTGCTGAAAACATGGTACAACGTCCGCTTAACTATGCCTTGGTCGATGAGGTTGACTCTATCTTGATTGACGAGGCGCGTACACCTTTGATCGTATCAGGTGCTAACGCTGTTGAAACCAGTCAGTTGTATCACATGGCAGACCACTATGTAAAATCTTTGGACAAAGACGACTACATCATCGATGTGCAGTCTAAGACTATTGGTTTGTCTGATTCAGGGATTGACAAGGCTGAAAGCTACTTCAAGCTTGAAAATCTCTATGACATCGAAAACGTAGCTCTGACTCACTTTATTGATAACGCCCTTCGTGCCAACTACATCATGCTTCTCGATATTGACTATGTGGTGAGCGAAGAGCAAGAAATCTTGATTGTCGACCAATTTACAGGTCGTACTATGGAAGGTCGTCGTTATTCTGATGGATTGCACCAAGCCATTGAAGCTAAAGAAGGTGTACCAATCCAGGATGAAACCAAGACGTCTGCCTCAATCACTTACCAAAACCTTTTCCGTATGTACAAAAAATTGTCTGGTATGACAGGTACAGGTAAGACTGAGGAAGAAGAATTCCGTGAAATTTACAACATTCGTGTTATTCCAATCCCAACAAATCGTCCTGTTCAACGTATTGACCACTCAGACCTTCTTTATGCAAGTATCGAGGCTAAGTTTAAAGCAGTTGTCGAAGACGTTAAGGCTCGTTACCAAAAAGGTCAGCCAGTCTTGGTTGGTACAGTTGCAGTTGAAACCAGTGACTACATTTCTAAGAAATTGGTCGCAGCTGGCGTTCCTCACGAAGTCTTAAATGCCAAAAACCACTATAAAGAAGCCCAAATCATCATGAATGCTGGTCAACGTGGTGCTGTTACCATTGCGACTAACATGGCCGGTCGTGGTACCGACATCAAGCTTGGTGAAGGGGTTCGCGAACTTGGAGGACTTTGTGTTATTGGTACAGAACGCCATGAAAGCCGTCGTATCGATAATCAGCTTCGTGGACGTTCAGGTCGTCAAGGAGACCCAGGTGAGTCACAATTCTACCTATCTCTTGAAGATGATTTGATGAAACGTTTTGGTTCTGAACGCTTGAAGGGAATCTTTGAACGTCTCAACATGTCTGAAGAGGCCATTGAGTCTCGTATGTTGACACGTCAGGTTGAAGCGGCGCAAAAACGTGTTGAAGGAAATAACTACGATACCCGTAAACAAGTCCTTCAATACGATGATGTCATGCGTGAACAACGTGAGATTATCTACGCTCAACGTTACGACGTCATCACTGCAGACCGTGACTTGGCACCTGAAATTCAGGCTATGATCAAACGCACGATTGGTCGTGTCGTCGATGGTCATGCGCGTGCCAAACAAGATGAAAAACTAGAGGCAATTTTGAACTTCGCTAAGTACAACTTGCTTCCAGAAGATTCTATTTCAATCGAAGACTTGTCAGGCTTGTCTGATAAGGCCATCAAGGAAGAGCTCTTCCAACGTGCCTTGCAAGTTTACGATAGTCAGGTTTCAAAATTACGCGATGAAGAAGCAGTTAAAGAGTTCCAAAAAGTCTTGATTCTACGAGTGGTGGATAACAAGTGGACAGATCATATCGATGCCCTTGATCAATTGCGTAACGCGGTTGGACTTCGTGGCTATGCTCAGAACAACCCTGTTGTTGAGTATCAGGCAGAAGGTTTCCGTATGTTTAATGACATGATTGGTTCGATTGAGTTTGATGTGACACGCTTGATGATGAAAGCACAAATTCATGAACAAGAAAGACCACAAGCAGAACACCATATCAGTACAACAGCGACCCGCAATATCGCTGCCCACCAAGCAAATATACCAGAAGATTTGGATTTGAGCCAGATTGGACGGAATGAACTTTGCCCATGTGGTTCTGGTAAGAAGTTTAAAAACTGTCACGGTAAAAGACAATAAAATGAGATAGTTTAGAGGCGGATACCTTGTGAAAAGTAAATTTTTACTTGGTATCCGTTTGCTTTATAAGGAGATGAGTTATGGTATTTACAGCAAAAAGTCCTAAAATTAATATTGAAGAAGTTCGTGCCTTATCAAAATTAGAAGGTCAAGCTTTAGAGAGAAAATCACAGCGTGATCAAGAGCTAGAAGCCATTATACGTGGAGAAGACCAACGGATTCTCTTGGTAATCGGGCCATGCTCATCTGACAATGAAGAAGCTGTTCTTGAGTACGCTAAGCGTTTGGCAGCTTTGCAAGAAGAAGTAGCAGACCGTATCTTTATGGTTATGCGTGTTTATACTGCCAAACCCCGTACCAACGGAGATGGCTATAAGGGCTTGATTCACCAGCCTAATGCGACAGAAGCGCCTAGTCTTATCAATGGAATCAAAGCCGTTCGCCATCTTCATTATCGTGTTATCACAGAAACAGGTATGACAACAGCTGATGAAATGCTTTATCCTGAAAATCTTCCTCTTGTGGATGATTTGATTTCCTACATGGCGGTTGGTGCCCGTTCAGTTGAAGACCAGCAACACCGCTTTGTGGCAAGTGGAGCAGATTTCGCGACTGGGTTTAAAAATCCAACATCTGGAAATCTCAATGTTATGTTTAATGGGATTTATGCTGCTCAAAACAAACAAAGTTTCCTTTTCCTAGGGAAAGAAGTGGAAACAACTGGGAACCCGCTTTCGCACGCTATTCTTCGTGGAGCAATCAATGAGTATGGTAAGAATATTCCTAACTACTACTATGATAATTTGATGGATACCATTGCCCAATATGAGAAAATGGGCTTGGAAAATCCTTTTATCATTGTGGACACCAATCATGACAATTCTGGTAAGCAATACATGGACCAGATTCGAATTGTCCGCCAGACCTTGATTAACCGTGATTGGAATGAAAAAATCAAGCAGTACGTTCGTGGCTTTATGATTGAGTCTTATCTAGAAGACGGCCGTCAAAACGAACCGGAAGTATTTGGCAAGTCTATCACAGACCCTTGCCTTGGCTGGGAAAATACGGAAGCCCTGGTCAGAGAAATCTACCAAACGCTAGGAGAATAGTATGGCATTTATTGAAAAAGGTCAAGAAATTGATATTGAAGCAATCAAGGCAGAAACTCAATTGTCTGCGGAAGCCTTGAGACTAAAAGAGCGTCGTGATAGAGAAATGGCAGACATCATTTCAGGAGAAGATGACCGTATCCTTTTGGTGATTGGTCCTTGCTCTTCTGATAATGAAGAGGCTGTCTTGGAATATGCCCGTCGTTTATCTGCCTTGCAAAAGAAGGTGGCGGACAAGATTTTCATGGTTATGCGTGTTTATACAGCTAAACCTCGTACCAACGGAGACGGCTATAAAGGTTTGGTTCACCAACCAGATACTTCTAAGGCTCCAAGCCTGATTAACGGCTTGCAGGCTGTGCGCCAGTTGCACTACCGCGTGATTACAGAGACTGGTTTAACGACGGCAGATGAGATGCTTTATCCGTCAAATCTGGTCTTGGTAGATGATTTGGTCAGCTACCATGCTGTTGGGGCTCGTTCTGTGGAAGACCAAGAGCACCGCTTTGTGGCCTCAGGGATTGATGCACCGGTCGGGATGAAAAATCCAACCTCAGGAAATCTTGGGGTTATGTTTAACGGTATCTATGCTGCTCAGAACAAACAGACCTTCCTCTTTCATGGTCAAGAAGTTGAAACTTCAGGAAATCCCTTGGCCCACGTCATCCTTCGTGGAGCAGTTAATGAATATGGGAAAAATGAGCCTAACTTTTACTATGAAACCTTGCTAAATGCCATTGAACGCTATGAAGCCATGGGACTTGAAAATCCCTTTATCCTCATTGATACCAACCATGATAATTCCGGAAAGCAATATATGGAGCAGATTCGAATTGTTCGCCAGACCTTGCAAAATCGTGATTGGAATGAGAAGATTAAAAAGGCAGTTCGAGGCTTTATGATTGAATCTTACCTAGCAGATGGTCGTCAAAACCAACCAGAGGTCTTTGGTTGCTCTATTACCGATCCTTGCTTGGGTTGGGAAAATACAGAGGCCTTGGTAGAAGAAATCTATGCTACCTTGACAAAATAAGTGAAAAGGATGGAGTTGGGGAATCTCAACTCCTTTTGATGAGAATGATAGTTGGACACGGAATTGACATCGAAGAATTAGCTTCGATAGAAAGCGCAGTTACACGGCATGAAGGCTTTGCCAAGCGCGTGCTGACCGCTAAGGAAATGGAACGGTTTAACAGTCTTAAAGGGCGCAGGCAGATTGAATATTTGGCTGGTCGTTGGTCGGCTAAGGAGGCCTTTTCCAAGGCCATGGGAACTGGTATTGGGAAGCTCGGTTTTCAGGATTTGGAAGTCTTGAATAATGAACGCGGGGCGCCTTATTTTAGTCAGTCACCATTTTCAGGAAAGATTTGGCTGTCTATCAGCCATACAGATCAGTTTGTGACAGCCAGTGTCATTTTGGAGGAAAATCATGAAAGCTAGTCCACATAGACCAACCAAGGCTCTGATTCATCTGGGAGCTATTCGACAAAATATTCAGCAAATGGGGGTTCATATTCCTGAAGGAACGCTCAAATGGGCTGTGGTTAAGGCCAATGCCTATGGTCATGGGGCTGTTGCTGTTGCGACGGCTATTCAAGATGATGTAGATGGTTTTTGCGTTTCAAATATCGATGAAGCTATTGAACTTAGACAAGCTGGACTTAGCAAGCGAATCCTTATTTTAGGAGTTTCTGAAATCGAAGTTGTTGCTCTAGCTAAAGAATATGACATCACCTTGACTGTAGCTGGACTGGAGTGGATTCAAGCACTCTTAGATAAGGAAGCGGACTTAACTGGATTAACAGTCCACCTCAAGATTGATTCAGGAATGGGACGAATTGGTTTTCGAGAGGCTAGTGAAGCTGATCAGGCTCAAGATTTGCTCCAACAACATGGTGCTCGTGTTGAAGGGATTTTTACCCACTTTGCTACTGCAGACGAGAAATCAGATGACTACTTTAATGCCCAGTTAGAACGGTTTAAAACTATTTTGGCCAGTATGAAAGGTCTTCCAGAGCTGATACATGCCAGCAATTCGGCAACGACCCTTTGGCATGCAGAGACTATTTTCAATGCGGTCCGTATGGGAGATGCTATGTATGGTCTTAACCCTAGCGGAGAAGTCTTGGACTTGCCCTATGACTTGAAACCAGCCTTGACCTTGGAATCTGCTCTGGTTCATGTCAAGACAGTTTCAGCTGGAGCTTGCATGGGCTATGGAGCGACCTATCAGGCAGATAGTGAGCAAGTCATCGCGACGGTACCAATTGGCTATGCAGATGGATGGACACGAGATATGCAAAATTTCGCTGTCTTGGTAGATGGGCAAGCTTGCCCAATTGTTGGACGAGTTTCTATGGACCAAATCACCATTCGTCTGCCTAAGCTTTATCCCTTAGGAACAAAGGTAACCTTGATTGGTTCTAATGGGGGCAAGGAAATCACAGCTACTCAGGTAGCGACCTACCGCGGAACTATTAACTACGAGGTGGTTTGTCTTCTTAGCGACCGCATTCCGAGAGAATATTATTAGAAAAGAAAGGAGTGGAGCATGAATCTACATCAACCCTTGCATGTCTTACCTGGTGTGGGACCAAAGTCAGCAGAAAAATACGCCAAACTAGGAATTGAAAACTTGCAAGACCTCTTGCTCTACTTTCCTTTCCGATATGAAGACTTCAAGACCAAGCAAGTGCTGGAACTGGAAGACGGTGAAAAGGCGGTTCTTTCTGGTCAAGTCGTGACTCCTGCTAGTGTCCAGTACTATGGTTTCAAGCGTAATCGCCTACGCTTTAGCCTCAAGCAGGGAGAAGTCGTTTTTGCGGTGAATTTCTTTAACCAGCCCTATCTAGCAGATAAGATAGAGTTGGGAGCAACTCTTGCTGTCTTTGGGAAATGGGACCGCGCCAAGGCTAGTCTGACTGGGATGAAGATCCTGGCTCAGGTGGAGGATGACCTCCAACCTGTTTATCGCTTGGCTCAGGGAATCAGTCAGGCCAGTCTGGTAAAGGTCATTAAGACGGCCTTTGATCAGGGATTGGATCTCTTGATTGAGGAAAATCTTCCCCAGTCTTTACTGGATAAATACAAACTTATGTCCCGTTGTCAGGCCGTTCGTGCTATGCATTTTCCAAAGGATTTGGCAGAATACAAGCAAGCCCTTCGCCGTATCAAATTTGAGGAACTCTTTTATTTCCAAATGCAGTTGCAGACGCTTAAGTCTGAAAATAGAGTTCAGGGAAGTGGTCTGGTCCTGGACTGGTCTAAGGAAAAAGTGACAGCAGTCAAAGAAAGCTTGCCTTTTGCCTTGACTCAAGCTCAGGAAAAGAGTTTGCAGGAAATTTTAACCGATATGAAGTCGGACCACCACATGAATCGTCTCCTACAAGGAGATGTGGGGAGCGGAAAAACGGTAGTCGCTGGCTTGGCCATGTTTGCGGCGGTGACAGCTGGCTACCAGGCTGCTCTCATGGTGCCAACAGAAATCCTTGCAGAGCAACACTTTGAGAGTTTACAGAACCTTTTTCCAGACTTGAAACTGGCTCTTTTGACAGGTTCCTTGAAAGCTGCAGAAAAGAGAGAAGTTTTGGAGACCATTGCTAAGGGTGAGGCTGATTTGATTATTGGAACCCATGCTCTGATACAGGATGGAGTGGATTATGATCGCCTTGGTTTGATTATTATCGATGAGCAGCACCGTTTTGGTGTGGGGCAAAGGCGTATTCTAAGGGAAAAAGGCGACAATCCAGATGTTCTCATGATGACAGCGACTCCCATACCACGAACCTTAGCCATCACAGCCTTTGGCGATATGGATGTTTCCATTATCGACCAGATGCCAGCAGGGCGGAAGCCTGTTGTGACACGCTGGATCAAGCATGAGCAACTACCTCAGGTCTTGACTTGGTTAGAGGGGGAAATTCAAAAAGGTTCACAAGCCTATGTCATCTCTCCCTTAATTGAAGAATCAGAAGCTCTGGATTTGAAAAATGCCATTGCCTTATCAGAGGAATTGACGACTCATTTTGCTGGTAAGGCAGAGGTGGCTCTTCTACATGGTAAGATGAAGAGTGACGAAAAAGACCAGATAATGCAGGAGTTCAAAGAGCGAAAAACGGATATTCTAGTTTCGACAACGGTTATTGAGGTTGGGGTCAACGTTCCCAATGCGACCGTCATGATTATCATGGATGCCGATCGCTTCGGGCTCAGCCAGCTTCACCAGCTTAGAGGTCGAGTTGGTCGGGGGGACAAGCAGTCCTATGCTGTTCTTGTTGCCAATCCTAAGACGGATTTTGGGAAAGACCGCATGCGCATCATGACAGAAACCACCAATGGATTTGTCCTTGCGGAGGAAGATTTGAAAATGCGTGGTTCTGGTGAGATTTTTGGAACCAGACAATCAGGACTTCCAGAATTCCAAGTGGCTGATATTATTGAAGATTTTCCAATTTTAGAAGAAGCCAGAAAAGTTGCTAGTTACATTAGTTCGATAGAAGCTTGGCAAGAGGATCCAGAGTGGCGCATGATTGCCCTTCATCTGGAAAAGAAAGAACATTTAGATTAAGCTTTCTCTAAGGAAAACTTAAGCTAGCTTTCAGGTTAGCCCCTTATACTAGAGTCATCAAAAAGAAACGAGGACTCTCACATGACAGTAACGATTAAAGTAAATTACCAAACCACTTTCCAAAAGAAAGAAGCAAAAAACTAATAGAAATAGAAGAAAGAGCGAAAATGCTCTTTTTTGTTTCTAAAAGCACAATTTATTGAATCTAAAATAGCACACTGTGGATTCTAAAAAATTTCTAGAAATTATAGTAGATTGAATCTGGAATAGTCCACCGAGTTTTCTAAAATATTGTTAGAAATTAGTTTGAATTCCGCAATCAATTTGTTCAGTTTTTATTTCATTTAACTATAATTTGACTTTCCTAATTTCTTTGTTCATATCTTATTTCAATATACTATATCTTACTATTTCAGAGCCCACATCTAGCATAACTAAAAAAAACAGATTCTTCCATCTATCACGGAAAAATCTGTCATTGATTTAATGATTTACAAAAACTCCAACCACGGCTTGCGAACCTTATCTTTGCTGGTTTCTCTATATTTTTTAGTTCTTATTTATGATGCTCTTTTAATAGTTCTTCAAACTCAGCGACAGTCATACCCAACTGTTGACTGGCAACTTCAGAAGGCAAAAGACCTTGACGGACTAGATTTAGTAGCATAGACAAACTTCCTTCAACTTTTCCACGCTCCAGTCCCTGTTCAATACCACGTTCCAACCCCTGTTCAATCCCTTCTGCCCTAGCAGTTTCCAAGGCATAATCATGAGCCAATAATGCCTGTTCTTCACGCATACGTAGTTGACTAAACATTTTCCTGTCCTCCTCGGACCAGCTCTTGTAGTCTAGCAGTTGGTCTGCCTGGCTGATGGCTCGCTCGGGTTCCTGGGTAAAGGGTTTATTACCGAAAAACTCCAACCACGGCTTGCGAACCTCGTCTTTGCTGGTTTCTTTGTATTTTTTTAATTCCAAGAACGCCATCTTAACTAGATGGTTTTCTTGTCCATTGTTTGTGATGGTTAAGACCTCACCTGTCATGTCTTCGCGCATACTAAAACTGTGAAAAGCCAAATCATCCGAGAAGTAATTACTATCCACGATTGCGATAGCGTATACTGGGGCAATATGTTTGTAACTCTGGTGAGTGTCACCTTCACGTTGGCGAATTTTTTCGAGGTTTTGATTAACCTGACTGCATAGATAAGCCCACAGGCGATTGATGAAAAAATTCTGATGATGCACCTGAATCTCAATAATTACTTGCGTCCCATTGTCCAACTCCGCCAAAACATCTATACTGGTATAGAAATCCTGCGCTGAATAAGGCATGGAGGGTAATACGTGAATATTGCTTCCCTCCAAAATCGTCACATTTTTTGCTGGCAAGTCCAGCATATCACGAATAAATTGACAAGTAATCTCTGGGTTGCTAAAAATCTTCTTAGCTACTAAGTCATTGGTTGGGCTAATGCCCGGATGTCTTAGAATCATCCTTTTCCTCCTTTTATTATACCACAGTTTTAAATCTAAAATCACTAGATTCACTGCTACTATCTATTTATTCGGAAAAGAAAGGATAAATGAAATAGAAAATAAAAAATAAGAACAGCGGCTAAGCAATAAATTTTAAGATTATCTGTCTTCTCCGCTTATCTGATAATAAATAAGGTTCGCAATATAGCCTTTTCTCTCTACCACATTTGCAACAGTCTTTAGATAGGACATTCCAGTCTTATCCATAACATGACCTGAAGCTGGGTTGAGACTGGCATATCGTGCTTTGACTTTTTGAAAACCTGCTTGAGTAAAACAGAAGTCTAAGATAGCTTTTAAGGCCTCTGTCATAAGACCACGACTCCAATAGTTTTTTCCTAAAACATAGCCAATTTCACAACTGGAATCATCCTCATTCATCTCAACGATGCTGATATCTCTTATCACTTGCTCTGGGTTTTCTTTGAGGTAAATGACTCATTTGTAATAGTTGGGATTGGCATAGGAAGCAACCCAATTACGAATTGAGTTTCGAGTGACCTCAACATCAGGATGGGGATTCCAAGTAACATAGGTCAGATTCTCAGCAGACGAAGCCCAATTTTGAAACATGGCTTCCGCATCACTCTCCACAAATCTTCTCAAGATTAAACGGTTTGTCTGTAATATTTGCGCACCTATTGCTTTTATGATGTTACCTCGCTTTCTGGTGTGTGATTCTCTATTCAATCTCCATTGAAACTATAGTATATCGAGATAAGCTGTAGACAAATCAACTGGGGCATTCACATTAATTTCTAAAACTACTTTCAGCCCATCATCCTAAAAGTAGAGAATCTAAAATCTCTTTCTATTTACTCTTCTTTCTTGCATTGCTTTTCTAGATATGCTACAGTGGTGGTAGCGATTACAAAAAAGAAGGAGCATATTATGAAAAATCCAGTTTTGTTAGAAGAAATCAAGACTTATAGAGGAAGGGATGAGGTTCCGGAAGACTTTGATGCTTTCTGGGATGAGGAAGTGAAAAAAGTTTCAACTCTTCCAGCCTGCCAGTTGGAGGAAAGAAATTTCCACATTTCTCAAGTTAAGTGCTATGAATTAACCTTTGAAGGAAGCAATGAAGGCAAGGTTTATGCACGGGTCGTTCTTCCAAAAAGTGAGGAGAAGGTTCCACTAATCTTCCATTTCCATGGTTATATGGGACGTGGCTGGGACTGGTCCGACATGCTGGCCTTTACCGTGGCTGGTTACGGTGTTGTTTCCATGGATGTGCGGGGACAGTCAGGTTATTCACAGGACGGTTTGCGTTCTCCTCTAGGAAATACGGTTAAGGGACATATTATCCGTGGGGCTGTGGAAGGTCGGGAGCATCTCTTTTATAAGGATGTTTATCTGGACATTTACCAGTTGATCGAAATTGTTGCTAGTCTGCCTCAGGTAGATGAGAAGCGCCTTTCTAGCTATGGTGCCTCACAAGGAGGGGCTCTAGCCTTGGTTGCGGCGGCGCTCAATCCTCGAATTGAGAAAACTGTTGCCATCTATCCTTTCTTGTCAGACTTCAGACGAGTGCTTGAGATTGGGAATACTAGCGAGGCTTACGACGAACTTTTCCGTTATTTCAAGTTTCACGACCCCTTCCATGAAACTGAGGAGGAGATCATGGCGACCCTTGCTTATATCGATGTGAAAAATCTTGCCCATCGTATCAAGGGTGAGGTTAAGATGATTACGGGCTTGGACGATGATGTTTGCTACCCTATTACCCAGTTTGCGATTTACAACCGCCTGACTTGCGACAAGGCCTATCGCATCATGCCTGAGTATGCCCACGAAGCCATGAATGTCTTTGTCAATGACCAAGTCTACAACTGGCTGTGTGGTAGTGAGATTCCTTTTAAGTATGTAAAATGATAAATGAGAGAGCCCAGTAGCTCTCTTTTTTGTAGTTTAATAAAAATGATTTAAAATAGATGACTCTCTGAAACTACTTTCAGAAACAGCTGTTCTATAAAATACTTTTGAAACTGAAATCTATTCTATCACAAAGTATTGAAAGCGCTTAATAAATGATATATAATGACCTCATAAGAACAAGGAAAAGGAGGAAAGAGGATGCCACAGATTACTAAAGAAGCCTTGATTGCACAAATCAAAGATGGAATCATCGTTTCTTGTCAGGCCCTTCCTCACGAACCGCTTTATACAGAAGCGGGAGGAGTCATTCCCTTGCTGGTCAAAGCGGCTGAGCAAGGTGGAGCAGTCGGTATCCGAGCAAACAGTGTTCGCGATATCAAGGAAATCAAGGAGGTTACCAACCTTCCAATCATTGGGATAATTAAACGAGATTATCCACCGCAAGAACCCTTCATCACTGCTACTATGAAAGAAGTTGATGAATTGGCAGAACTGGACATCGAGGTGATTGCTCTGGATTGTACCAAGCGTGAACGCTACGATGGTTTAGAGATTCAAGAGTTTATTCGTCAGGTTAAGGAAAAATACCCGAACCAGCTCTTGATGGCTGACACAAGTACTTTTGAAGAAGGCTTAGCAGCTGTTGAAGCAGGAATTGACTTTGTCGGAACAACCTTATCAGGATACACATCTTACAGTCCAAAAGTGGATGGCCCCGATTTTGAATTAATCAAAAAACTCTGTGATGCTGGCGTGGATGTCATTGCAGAAGGAAAAATTCATACACCTGAACAAGCCAAACAAATCCTGGGATATGGAGTGCGAGGCATCGTTGTAGGTGGCGCTATTACTAGACCAAAAGAGATTACAGAACGCTTCGTTGCTGCTCTTAAATAAAAAATAAAGAAAGGGGGATTGAGTATGATTATTACTAAAATCAGTCGTTTAGGAACTTATGTGAAAGTAAATCCACATTTTGCAACATTAATAGATTTTCTAGAAAAAACAGGACTAGAAAATTTAACAGAAGGTCCGATTGAGATCGATGGTAATCGATTATTTGGGAATTGCTTTACTTATCTAGCAGACGGTCAAGCAGGAGCCTTCTTTGAAACTCACCAAAAATATTTGGATATTCATTTAGTTTTGGAAAACGAAGAAGCCATGGCTGTTACGTCGCCAGAAAATGTAAGCGTTACCCAAAAATATGATGAAGAAAAAGATATTGAATTATACACAGGAGAAGTGGAACAGTTAGTTCATTTGAGAGCTGGTGAATGCCTTATCACTTTTCCAGAAGATTTACATCAACCCAAGGTTCGTATAAATGATGAACCTGTTAAAAAAGTTGTCTTTAAAGTTGCGATTTCTTAATGTAGAAAGGGAAGAACAATGAAAAAAATGAGAAAGTTTTTATGTCTAGCTGGAGTTGCGCTAGCAGCCGTTGCCTTGGTAGCTTGTTCAGGAAAGAAAGAAACTACAGCTGACACTGAACCACCGACAGAATTATCTGGTGAGATTACAATGTGGCACTCCTTTACTCAAGGACCACGTTTGGAAAGTATTCAAAAATCAGCAGATGCTTTTATGCAAAAGCATCCAAAAACGAAAATCAAGATTGAAACATTCTCTTGGAATGACTTCTATACTAAATGGACTACAGGTTTAGCAAATGGAAATGTGCCAGATATCAGTACGGCTCTTCCTAACCAAGTAATGGAAATGGTCAACTCAGATGCTTTGGTTCCGCTAAACGATTCTATCAAGCGTATTGGACAGGATAAATTTAACGAAACTGCCTTAAATGAAGCAAAAATCGGAGATGATTACTACTCTGTTCCTCTTTATTCACATGCACAAGTCATGTGGGTTAGAACAGATTTGTTAAAAGAACATAATATTGAGGTTCCTAAAACTTGGGATCAACTCTATGAAGCTTCTAAAAAATTGAAAGAAGCTGGAGTTTATGGCTTGTCTGTTCCGTTTGGAACAAATGACTTAATGGCAACACGTTTCTTGAACTTCTACGTACGTAGTGGTGGTGGAAGTCTCTTAACAAAAGATCTTAAAGCAGATTTGACAAGTCAACTTGCTCAAGATGGTATTAAATACTGGGTTAAAATGTATAAAGAAATTTCACCTCAAGATTCTTTGAACTTTAATGTCCTTCAACAAGCTACCTTGTTCTATCAAGGAAAAACAGCATTTGACTTTAACTCTGGCTTCCATATTGGAGGAATTAATGCCAACAGTCCTCAATTGATTGATTCGATTGATGCCTATCCTATTCCAAAAATCAAAGAATCTGATAAAGACCAAGGAATTGAAACATCAAACATTCCAATGGTTGTTTGGAAAAATTCAAAACATCCAGAAGTTGCTAAAGCATTCTTGGAATCACTTTACAATGAAGAAGACTATATTAAATTCCTTGATTCAACTCCAGTAGGTATGTTGCCAACTATTAAGGGAATTAGCGATTCTGCAGCCTATAAAGAAAATGAAACTCGTAAGAAATTTAAACATGCTGAAGAAGTAATTACTGAAGCTGTTAAAAAAGGTACTGCTATTGGTTATGAAAATGGACCAAGTGTACAAGCTGGTATGTTGACTAACCAACACATTATTGAACAAATGTTCCAAGATATCATTTCAAATGGAACAGATCCTATGAAAGCAGCAAAAGAAGCAGAAAAACAACTAAACGATTTATTTGAGGCTGCTCAGTAGATGTAAAAGACTAGAAAATAGGTGGGCTAGTGAGCTGAAAAGCCCTAGCCCAATCTTGTAAAAGAAGGGAGAAGGAGAATGGTTAAAGAACGTAATTTAACTCGCTGGATATTTGTTTTGCCAGCTATGATTATCGTAGGATTACTCTTTGTTTATCCGTTTTTCTCGAGTATTTTTTATAGCTTTACCAATAAGCATTTGATTATGCCTAATTATAAATTTGTTGGTTTAGCTAACTATAAAGCTGTGCTATCAGATCCCAACTTCTTTAATGCGTTCTTTAATTCAATTAAGTGGACCGTTTTCTCATTAGTTGGTCAAGTTTTAGTAGGGTTTGTATTGGCTTTAGCTCTTCACAGAGTACGCCACTTCAAGAAATTATATAGGACCTTATTGATTGTTCCTTGGGCATTTCCTACCATCGTTATTGCTTTTTCTTGGCAGTGGATCCTAAACGGGGTTTATGGCTACTTACCTAATCTAATCGTAAAATTAGGTTTAATGGAACATACGCCTGCATTTTTGACAGATAGTACATGGGCATTCCTATGTTTGGTGTTTATCAACATTTGGTTTGGAGCGCCGATGATTATGGTTAATGTACTTTCAGCTTTGCAAACAGTACCAGAAGAACAATTTGAGGCTGCTAAGATAGATGGTGCTTCAAGTTGGCAAGTGTTCAAATTTATCGTCTTTCCACATATTAAAGTGGTTGTAGGGCTTCTAGTTGTTTTGAGAACTGTATGGATCTTTAATAACTTTGACATTATCTACCTAATTACAGGTGGTGGACCAGCCAATGCTACAACGACGCTTCCAATTTTTGCCTACAACCTAGGTTGGGGAACTAAATTGTTGGGTCGTGCCTCAGCAGTTACAGTATTGCTCTTTATCTTCTTGGTGGCAATTTGCTTTATCTACTTTGCTATCATCAGTAAGTGGGAAAAGGAGGGTAGAAAATAATGAAGAAGAAATCCGGTATTTATTTAGATATTCTCTCACATGTACTCTTGATTGGTGCGACCATCGTTGCAATTTTCCCATTGGTATGGATTATCATATCTTCTGTCAAAGGTAAAGGGGAATTAACTCAGTATCCAACACGATTTTGGCCTGAACAATTTACATTGGATTATTTCACTCATGTTATCAACGATTTGCACTTTATTGATAACATTCGAAACAGTTTAATCATTGCCTTAGCTACAACTGTTATTGCGATTATTATTTCTGCTATGGCAGCCTATGGTATTGTTCGATTCTTCCCTAAATTGGGAGCAATCATGTCAAGACTACTCGTCATTACCTACATTTTTCCACCAATTTTGCTAGCAATTCCCTATTCAATTGCCATTGCTAAAGTTGGATTAACAAATAGTTTATTTGGCTTGATGATGGTTTATCTATCTTTTAGTGTTCCATATGCAGTTTGGCTCTTAGTTGGATTTTTCCAAACAGTTCCAATTGGAATTGAAGAAGCAGCTCGAATTGATGGTGCAAATAAATTTGTTACTTTTTATAAAGTTGTACTACCAATTGTAGCACCAGGTATTGTAGCAACAGCTATTTATACATTTATCAATGCTTGGAATGAATTCCTGTATGCTTTGATTTTGATTAACAATACAGGAAAGATGACAGTAGCAGTAGCCCTTCGTTCACTTAATGGTTCAGAAATACTAGACTGGGGAGATATGATGGCAGCATCTGTTATTGTAGTTCTTCCATCAATCATTTTCTTCTCTATCATCCAAAATAAAATTGCAAGTGGATTATCAGAAGGATCTGTAAAATAAGTTAAAATTAGAAAGTTTATTCAATAATAAAGGAGAAAAACATGGTTAAATATGGTGTTGTTGGAACAGGATATTTTGGGGCTGAGTTAGCTCGTTATATGCAAAAGAATGATGGAGCAGAGATTACTCTTCTCTATGATCCAGATAATGCAGAGGCAATTGCAGAAGAATTGGGAGCAAAAGTAGCAAGCTCCTTAGATGAGTTGGTTTCTAGCGATGAAGTAGATTGTGTTATTGTCGCAACTCCAAATAATCTTCATAAAGAACCAGTTATCAAGGCCGCACAACATGGTAAAAATGTTTTCTGTGAAAAACCAATTGCGCTTTCTTATCAAGATTGTCGCGAGATGGTAGATGCATGTAAAGAAAACAATGTAACCTTTATGGCAGGACATATTATGAACTTCTTCAATGGTGTCCATCATGCAAAAGAACTAATTAATCAAGGAGTTATAGGAGACGTTCTATATTGTCACACAGCTCGTAATGGTTGGGAAGAACAACAACCGTCAGTATCATGGAAAAAAATTCGTGAAAAATCAGGTGGTCACTTGTATCACCACATCCATGAGTTGGATTGTGTTCAATTCCTTATGGGTGGCATGCCTGAAACTGTAACTATGACAGGTGGAAATGTTGCCCATGAAGGTGAAAATTTCGGTGATGAAGATGATATGATTTTTGTCAATATGGAATTTTCTAATAAGCGTTTTGCCTTGTTAGAATGGGGTTCAGCTTATCGTTGGGGTGAACATTATGTTTTGATTCAAGGAACGAAAGGTGCTATCCGCTTAGACTTATTCAACTGTAAAGGAACTCTTAAGCTAGATGGACAAGAAAGCTATTTCTTGATTCATGAATCACAAGAAGAAGATGATGATCGTACTCGTATCTATCATAGTACAGAGATGGACGGAGCAATTGCTTATGGTAAACCAGGTAAACGTACTCCGTTATGGCTATCATCTGTCATTGACAAAGAAATGCGCTATCTACATGAGATTATGCAAGGAGCTCCAGTATCAGAAGAATTTGCAAAATTGTTGACAGGTGAAGCTGCTCTAGAAGCGATTGCTACTGCAGATGCTTGTACTCAATCTATGTTCGAAGATCGTAAAGTAAAATTGTCAGAAATTGTAAAATAAACATAATGTAAAGGGGATGAAAAATTTATTTTCTCCCCTCATTTCGGAAATAAGTTAGGAGAAAATCTATGTCAGATTTAAAAAAATACGAAGGTGTCATTCCAGCCTTTTACGCATGTTATGATGATCAAGGAGAAGTAAGTCCAGAGCGTACACGTGCCTTGGTTCAATACTTCATTGATAAAGGTGTTCAAGGCCTCTATGTTAATGGTTCTTCTGGTGAATGTATCTACCAAAGTGTTGAAGACCGCAAGTTGATTTTGGAAGAAGTGATGGCAGTTGCCAAAGGTAAATTGACCATTATTGCTCACGTTGCTTGCAACAATACCAAAGACAGTATGGAACTTGCTCGTCATGCTGAAAGCTTAGGAGTAGATGCCATTGCAACGATTCCGCCGATTTATTTCCGCTTGCCAGAATACTCAGTTGCTAAGTACTGGAACGATATCAGTTCTGCAGCTCCAAATACAGACTATGTGATTTACAACATTCCTCAATTGGCAGGAGTTGCTTTGACTCCAAGTCTTTATACTGAAATGTTGAAGAATCCACGTGTTATCGGTGTGAAGAACTCTTCTATGCCAGTTCAAGATATCCAAACCTTTGTGAGCCTTGGTGGGGAAGACCACATCGTCTTTAATGGTCCAGATGAGCAGTTCTTAGGTGGTCGTCTCATGGGAGCTAAAGCTGGTATCGGTGGTACTTATGGTGCTATGCCAGAACTCTTCTTGAAACTCAACCAATTGATTGCTGACAAAGACTTGGAAACAGCGCGTGAATTGCAGTATGCTATCAACGCTATCATTGGTAAACTCACTTCTGCACATGGAAATATGTACGGTGTCATCAAAGAGGTCTTGAAGATCAATGAAGGACTGAACATTGGTTCTGTTCGTTCACCATTGACACCAGTGACTGAAGAAGATCGTCCAGTTGTAGAAGCAGCTGCAGCCTTGATTCGCGAAACCAAGGAGCGCTTCCTCTAATCTATAAGGAGGTATTTATGACACACTACGTTGCAATTGATATCGGTGGAACCAACATCAAATATGGTTTGATTGACCAAGAAGGCCAACTTGTTGAATCACATGAAATGCCAACAGAGGCGCATAAGGGTGGTCCTCATATCTTACAAAAGACCAAAGATATCGTAGCCAGTTATTTAGAAAAGGGTTCAGTAGCAGGTGTTGCTATTTCTTCTGCAGGGATGGTAGATCCAGATAAGGGGGAAATTTTCTATGCTGGGCCTCAAATCCCTAACTACGCAGGCACCCAGTTCAAAAAGGAAATCGAAACTAGCTTTGCAATTCCTTGTGAAATTGAGAATGACGTCAACTGTGCAGGTCTTGCTGAAGCGGTATCTGGTTCAGGCAAGGGAGCGAGTGTGACACTTTGCTTGACCATTGGAACCGGTATCGGTGGTTGCTTGATTATTGATGGGAAAGTCTTCCATGGTTTTAGCAATTCAGCCTGCGAAGTCGGTTATATGCATATGCAGGATGGAGCGTTCCAAGATTTGGCTTCTACAACAGTTTTAGTGAAATATGTAGCTGAAGCACATGGAGAAGATGTTGATCAGTGGAATGGCCGACGCATCTTTAAGGAAGCCACTGAAGGCAACAAGATTTGTATGGCTGGTATTGACCGTATGGTAGACTATCTAGGAAAAGGTCTGGCAAATATTTGCTACGTTGCTAATCCAGAAGTGGTCATTCTCGGTGGCGGTATCATGGGACAAGAGGCTATCCTCAAACCCAAGATCCGCAAAGCCTTGAAAGAGGCTTTGGTGCCAAGCCTTGCTGAAAAAACACGATTAGAATTTGCCCATCATCAAAATACAGCAGGTATGTTGGGAGCTTATTATCATTTTAAAACAAAACAATCCTAGTTTGGTTCAACCAAACTAGGATTTTCTAATCAAATTCCCTTGATTTTCTTTATAATTGTGAGATAATAAATAAAATATATAAAGGAGTTATATAAAATGGCTATAGCAAATTCAAGTAAAATTGTGACCTTCCAAGCTAATAGAGAATTGGTAAATGATGCAATGGAAGTGTTAAAAGAACAAAATCTCTCTCTTTCATCAGCACTTAGATTATTTTTAAAGAATGTTGCCGTAACAAATGAAGTAGATTTACTTAGTGAAGAGGAATTAGAGAAGGAGTATTTGTTTAGACAATTACAAGCAGAAGTTCAAGAAAGTTATGCCAAGATTGAGGCTGGAAATTACTTGACAGATGAGGATGTCGTGACACGCTATGAATTATAAAAGATATAGGATTTTGTATTCTCCTAGAGTGATTGATAGTCTGGATAAAATATATCAGTATATAGCGGAGGAAATTGGTTCTGTAGAGGCTGCGAGACGAAAAGTGGCGAGTATTAGAAAAGATATTAATCGGCTAGAAATTTTCCCCCAAGCTGGATTTGATGCCGATGAAAAATTTGGTAAGAAATTAGATCCTCACTACCAAACGCGAGGATTGACCTTGAGTAAGGATTACATCGTATTATATACAATTGTTGAGGATACTGTCAGACTTGTTTATTTACTCCCTTCAAAAAGTGATTATATGAAATTATTTAAGACTAAGTCAAGATACGACTAATTCATAATCTAGAAGAGGGATGTTTGGTGATGAATAAAAATCCTAGTTTGGCTCAACCAAACTAGGATTTTCTTATACGTTTTTGTCTACGATAGCCATTGAGTTTTTTATTTTCCCAATAGCTGTTAAAAATTTTTTCCTTGCTTTCACGATTGATTTCCAAAAAGTAGGCATAAATCAAATCGATAAAGAAGAGCATAGGAAGTTGAGCGGATATACGTTGGATGTAAGAAGACTGGCTGTGGGTGGCTACAAGAACAGTCTCTGTATAGGCTTGACTATCTTTATTGGGAACACTTGTAAAAAGTACAGTCTTTGCCCCCATCTCCTTAGCGTCTAATAGACTATCTAAAATAGAAGGGGTTGAGCCAGAAAGTGAGAAACCGAGTACGAGACAATTCTCATCCATAATACTGGTTGTCCAAGCAAAACCATCTTGGTCAGTCAAGGCCTCGCAGACCACACCTAGACGCATGAAGCGTAATTTCATTTCACGAGCTACGAGGCCAGAACTCCCTGTTCCGAAGAAGTAGACACGCTCAGCATCTTCGATTAACTGGGCAATTCTTTCTAGTTGGACTTCGTCAATCAAGTCCTGTGTTTGCTCCCGCATGTTGCTATAACTTCTGAGGACTCGTTTTGTCAGTGGACTGTGTTTGTGAGAATGGGTGTCTTGTTTCTCTGCTTGGTGTTGGTATTGGAAAATAAATTCTCTATAGCCTGTAAAACCACACTTTTTAGCAAAGCGGGTCAAAGCAGCTTGGGAGATATGTAATTTTTGAGTGACTTGCTGGGATGATAAATCATCTACAAGGGTTTCTGTTTGTAAAAAATAGCGAGCGATTTCTTGCTCTAAATCTGTCATTTCTTCGAAGTGGGAATCAATGATGGTTGCTATATCTGGTTTGTCCATAGAAAGGCTCCTTTAAATGAGTCGTATTGGAAAAAGACTGGGTCATCGAACTTTTACATTTATTATATCATATAATATAGGGATAGATAAATAAAATCGTATTTTCCTGTAAAATGGAAAAAGCTCCCTTCTTTTCCATAATTTTCTTCTCAAATTGTGGTACAATGAAGAGTAAGATTTTAAATAGAAATGAGACTGATTTGTATGAGAAAATTTGATAGCCATTCGATTCCGATTCGGCTTAATTTATTGTTTTCAATTGTCATTTTGCTCTTTATGGCCATTATTGGTCGCCTGCTTTATATGCAGGTTTTGAACAAGGATTTTTATGAGACAAAATTAGCATCTGCTAGTAAAACAAAGGTGACTACTAGTTCGGCTCGGGGCGAAATTTATGATGCTAGCGGCAAGCCTTTGGTTGAAAATACTGTGAAACAAGTTGTTTCCTTTACTCGAAACAACAAAATGACGGCTGCAGATTTAAAAGAAACAGCTAAGAAGCTGTTAGCCTATGTGGGAGTTACTTCTCCAACATTGACTGATCGACAGTTGGCGGACTATTATCTAGCAGATCAAGATGTCTATAAGAAAGCAGTGGAAAGTTTACCACGTGAGAAGCGACTTGATTCTGATGGCAATCAATTATCTGAATCCGAGCTTTACAATAATACTGTTGAAAGTATCGATCCAAGTCAATTGACCTACTCGGATGACGAAAAGAAAGAAATTTATCTTTTTAGCCAACTCAATGCAGTTGGAAATTTTGCGACAGGGACCATTGCGACAGATTCCTTGACAGATACACAGATTGCCTTGATTGCTTCAGCTTCTAAGAATTTACCTGGGATCAGTATTTCAACTTCGTGGGATCGAAAGGTCCTAGAGACTTCTCTTTCGTCTATAGTAGGAAGTGTATCCAGTGAAAAAGCCGGTCTTCCAGCTGAAGAAGCAGATGCTTATATCAAAAAGGGTTATTCTCTAAACGACCGTGTTGGAACCTCTTATCTAGAAAAACAATATGAAGAAACCTTGCAAGGGAAACGCTCGGTGAAAGAAATCCATCTAGACAAGTATGGCAATATGGAAAGTGTCGAAAATATCGAAGATGGTACCAAAGGGAATAATATTAAACTGACTATTGATTTGGCCTTTCAAGATAGCGTGGACAATCTGCTTAAGAGTTACTTCAATTCCGAACTGGGAAATGGAGGAGCCAAGTATTCAGAAGGTGTGTATGCAGTTGCCCTCAACCCAAAAACAGGTGCGGTTTTGTCTATGTCAGGACTCAAACATGACTTGAAAACGGGAGATTTAACACCTGATTCCTTGGGAACAGTAACCGATGTCTTTGTACCCGGTTCGGTCGTTAAGGCGGCGACCATCAGCTCTGGTTGGGAGAATGGAGTCTTATCAGGGAATCAGACCTTGACAGACCAACCGATTGTCTTCCAAGGTTCAGCTCCAATTAATTCTTGGTATACTCAAGCCTACGGTTCATTCCCGATTACAGCTGTGGAAGCCTTGGAGTATTCTTCTAATACCTACATGGTCCAAACGGCTTTGGGCATCATGGGTCAAACTTATCAACCTAATATGTTTGTTGGAACCAGCAATTTGGAATCAGCTATGGGGAAACTTCGTGCGACATTTGCTGAATATGGTCTTGGAGCTTCAACGGGTATTGATCTTCCGGATGAATCTACAGGATTTACCCCTAAGGAATATGACTTTGCCAATTACATTACCAATGCCTTTGGCCAGTTTGATAACTACACCCCTATGCAATTAGCCCAGTACGTTGGAACTATTGCCAACAACGGTGTTCGGATTGCCCCCCACATTGTCGAGGGGATTTATGGAAACAACGAACAAGGTGGCTTAGGGAACTTAATCCAATCTATTGAAACCAAGGAAATGAATAAAATTAATATTTCTGAGTCTGATGTTTCCATCCTCCAACAAGGCTTTTATCAAGTGTCACATGGTGGTAGTGCTTTGACAACCGGTCGTGCCTTTTCAAATGGCGCAGCGGTATCCATTAGTGGAAAAACAGGTACTGCTGAAAGTTATGTTGAGGGCGGTCAAAAAGCTAACAATACTAATGCTGTGGCCTATGCACCATCAGATAATCCTCAAATCGCTGTAGCTGTTGTCTTCCCTCATAACACCAACCTTACAAATGGTGTCGGACCTTCCATTGCGCGCGATATTATCAACCTCTATAACCAACATCATCCAATGAATTAGAAAGGAACGTATGCTTTATCCAACACCTATTGCTAAGCTAATTGACAGTTATTCGAAGTTACCGGGTATCGGGATTAAGACGGCTACCCGTCTGGCCTTCTATACTATTGGAATGTCTGATGACGATGTCAATGAATTTGCTAAAAATCTCCTTTCTGCTAAGAGAGAGCTGACCTACTGTTCCATCTGCGGTCGCCTGACTGATGACGATCCTTGCTCTATCTGTATCGATCCGACTCGTGACCAGACAACGATTTTAGTTCTCGAAGATAGTCGCGATGTGGCAGCCATGGAGAATATCCAAGAATACCACGGGCTCTATCATGTCTTACATGGTCTTATTTCTCCCATGAATGGTATCAGTCCAGATGATATCAATCTCAAGAGCCTTATGACTCGTCTTATGGATAGTGAAGTTTCAGAAGTGATTGTGGCGACCAATGCTACAGCGGACGGGGAAGCGACTTCGATGTATCTTTCACGTTTGCTCAAGCCAGCTGGTATCAAGGTTACGCGTCTAGCGCGAGGTCTCGCTGTCGGAGCGGATATTGAGTATGCGGACGAAGTGACACTCTTACGAGCCATTGAAAATCGAACAGAGTTGTAAGTCTAGACAAATGAACACACTCAATTCATTTAGACAAAAATTAAGGAGACCGACAGTTGTTTTATCGGTCTCTTTTTAGATTTATTGAAGACCAGTATCAGGTTCAAGTTTCAAAAAAGAAGCAAATATGATATACTAAAGAACGAGTATTCTATTAGAATTGGAACAAATAATATGAAACAAACGATTATTCTTTTATACGGTGGACGTAGTGCAGAGCGTGAAGTCTCTGTTCTTTCAGCTGAGAGTGTGATGCGTGCGGTCAACTACGACCGTTTCACAGTCAAGACTTTCTTCATCAGCCAGTCGGGTGATTTTATTAAAACGCAAGAATTTAGCCATACTCCAGGTCAAGAGGATCGTCTTATGACCAATGAAACCATTGATTGGGATAAGAAAGTTGCACCAAGTGCTATATACGAAGAGGGAGCAGTGGTCTTTCCAGTCCTTCATGGTCCGATGGGAGAGGATGGCTCTGTTCAAGGATTCTTGGAAGTTTTGAAAATGCCTTACGTCGGTTGTAACATCTTGTCATCTAGTCTTGCCATGGATAAAATCACCACTAAGCGTGTCTTAGAATCTGTCGGGATTGCCCAAGTTCCTTATGTGGCCATTGTCGAAGGTGATGATATGACTGCTAAAATTGCTGAAGTTGAAGAAAAATTGACTTATCCAGTTTTCACAAAACCATCTAACATGGGTTCTAGTGTCGGTATTTCTAAGTCTGAAAATCAAGAGGAACTTCGTCAAGCCTTGAAACTTGCCTTCCAATATGACAGCCGTGTCTTGGTAGAGCAAGGGGTAAATGCTCGTGAAATCGAGGTTGGTCTCTTGGGCAACTACGATGTCAAGAGTACGCTACCAGGAGAAGTAGTCAAGGATGTTGCCTTTTATGACTACGATGCCAAGTATATTGACAACAAGATTACCATGGATATCCCAGCTAAAATCAGTGATGATGTGGTAGCTGTCATGCGTCAGAATGCAGAAACTGCCTTCCGTGCTATTGGTGGTTTAGGTCTATCTCGTTGTGATTTCTTCTATACAGATAAGGGAGAGATTTTCCTAAACGAGCTTAATACCATGCCAGGTTTCACCCAGTGGTCTATGTACCCACTACTTTGGGACAATATGGGAATCAGCTACCCAGAACTAATCGAGCGTTTGGTTGACCTTGCCAAGGAAAGTTTTGACAAGCGCGAAGCGCATTTGCTATAAAATGAAAGAGAGGGTAGAAGCCAGAACCATCACTGAAAGGTGACTAGAGTTCTCGGACTTCAACCCTTTTTAAAGGAGTAGAAATGAAATTAACAATCCATGAAGTTGCCCAAGTTGTCGGAGCTAAAAATGATGTCAGCATCTTTGAGGATGCTCAGTTGGAAAATGCTGAGTTTGACAGTCGTTTGATTGCGACAGGAGATTTATTTGTCCCCCTCAAAGGTGCGCGTGACGGTCATGACTTTATCGAAACAGCTTTTGAAAATGGTGCGGTAGCAACCCTGTCTGAGAAAGAGGTTGCAAATCATCCCTATATTCTAGTAGATGATGTCTTGACTGCCTTTCAAACCCTAGCTGCCTACTATCTTGAAAAAACAGCAGTTGATGTCTTTGCGGTTACAGGTTCAAATGGCAAGACAACGACCAAGGATATGTTAGCTCACTTGCTATCAACAACCTACAAGACCTACAAAACACAAGGCAACTACAATAATGAGATTGGTCTTCCTTACACAGCTCTCCATATACCTGAAGGAACAGAAAAGTTGGTTTTGGAGATGGGGCAGGATCACTTGGGAGATATTCATCTCTTGTCAGAATTGGCCCATCCAAAAACAGCCATTGTGACCTTGGTTGGAGAAGCACATTTGGCCTTTTTCAAAGACCGTTCAGAGATTGCTAAAGGAAAAATGCAAATTGCAGACGGGATGTCTTCGAATTCCTTGCTTTTAGCGCCAGCTGACACTATTGTAGAGGACTACTTGCCAACTGATAAAAAGGTAGTTCGTTTTGGCCAAGGAGCAGAGTTGGAAATTACCGACTTGGTTGAGCGTAAGGATAGCTTGACCTTTAAGGCCAATTTCTTGGAGCAACCCCTTGATTTGCCAGTGACTGGTAAGTACAATGCCACCAATGCTATGATTGCATCCTATGTTGCCCTGCAAGAAGGAGTTTCAGAGGAGCAAATTCGTCAGGCCTTCCAAAATCTTGAATTGACGCGTAACCGTACCGAGTGGAAGAAAGCGGCCAATGGAGCAGATATTCTGTCTGACGTATACAATGCCAATCCAACTGCTATGAAGCTGATTTTAGAGACTTTCTCTGCCATTCCAGCCAACGAAGGTGGCAAGAAAATCGCTGTCTTGGCGGACATGAAGGAACTTGGTGACCAGTCTATTCAACTCCATAATCAGATGATTTTGAGCCTTTCTCCAGATGTGCTTGATACAGTTATTTTCTATGGAGAAGACATTGCTGAATTAGCCCAATTGGCTAGTCAAATGTTCCCAATCGGCCACGTTTACTACTTCAAGAAAACAGAAAACCAAGACCAATTTGAAGACCTAGTTAAGCAGGTCAAAGAAAGCCTTGGAGTGCATGACCAAATCCTGCTCAAGGGCTCTAACTCTATGAATTTGGCCAAGTTGGTAGAAAGTTTAGAAAATGAAGCTAAGTGATTTTGTCAAACATTTACGTATTTCTAAATCCATTTTTGACAAATAGCATGGTATAATAAAATGCAGGAAAATTTTGAATCATGAGGAAGACTAGATGAATTTATGGGATATTTTCTTTACGACCCAAGCAACAGAACCACCCAAATTTGACCTTTTTTGGTATGTCAGTATATTTACACTTTTAGCCTTAACTTTTTATACAGCCTATCGTTATCGTGAAAAGAAGGCTTATCAACGATTTTTCCAAATCTTGCAGGCAGTTCAGTTAATCCTTCTTTATGGATGGTACGGGGTTAATCATATGCCATTGTCAGAAAGCTTACCCTTTTACCATTGCCGTATGGCTATGTTTGTGGTGCTCTTGCTTCCTGGTCAGTCTAAATATAGGCAGTATTTTGCATTACTAGGAACATTTGGGACATTAGCTGCCTTTGTTTATCCAGTGCCAGATCCCTATCCTTTCCCACATATTGCCATTTTGTCCTTTATCTTTGGGCACTTAGCTCTCTTGGGGAACTCACTGGTTTATCTATTGAGACAGTATAACGCGCGATTGCTGGATGTGAAGGGAATTTTTCTCATGACCTTTGCACTAAATGCCTTGATTTTTGTGGTCAATTTAGTAACAGGTGGAGATTACGGATTCTTGACAAAACCACCATTGGTTGGAGACCATGGCTTAGTAGCTAATTATTTAATCGTTTCCCTGGCCTTATCAGCAGCGATTACGTTAACAAAGAAAATCTTGGAACTATTTTTAGAACAAGAAGCAGAAAAAATGATTGCAAAGAAAGCTTAGAAATGAGCTTTCTTTTTTTTCGTAAATCTGATTTTTTATAATTTGTTTGGAAAATAAAAAAAGCTAAGGAAAGAATGTGAAAAAATGGTAAGTAAATTTAGGAAAAACTAAGCACGATTGGATTTTTTGTGTTATAATATTCTGTGAATAGCTATGCCCTATTTTAGCTATATTGAATAGAAGTTTGAAACTTGGAAGAGAGAGGATGCGATGTAATGGCTAGAGATGGTTTTTTTACAGGCTTAGATATCGGAACTAATTCGATTAAAGTGTTGGTTGCCGAGCATAGAAATGGTGAACTTAATGTAATTGGTGTAAGTAATGCCAAGAGTAAAGGTGTAAAGGATGGGATTATCGTTGATATTGAAGCAGCAGCAACTGCTATCAAGTCAGCTATTTCCCAAGCAGAAGAGAAAGCTGGCATTTCAATCAAATCAGTGAATGTTGGTTTGCCTGGAAATCTTTTGCAAGTAGAACCAACTCAAGGTATGATTCCAGTTACATCTGATACAAAAGAAATTACAGATCAAGATGTTGAAAATGTTGTTAAATCAGCCTTGACAAAGAGTATGACACCAGATCGTGAAGTCATTACTTTTATTCCAGAAGAATTTATCGTAGATGGTTTCCAAGGTATTCGTGACCCACGCGGCATGATGGGTGTTCGTCTTGAAATGCGTGGTTTGCTTTACACAGGTCCACGTACTATTCTTCACAATTTACGCAAGACAGTTGAGCGCTCAGGTGTTCAAGTTGAAAATATTATTATTTCACCATTGGCTTTGGTTCGTTCAGTCTTGAACGAAGGAGAGCGTGAATTTGGAGCTACTGTGATTGATATGGGAGCAGGTCAAACAACTGTTGCTACAATCCGTAACCAAGAACTCCAGTTTACAAATATTCTTCAAGAAGGTGGAGATTATGTCACAAAAGATATCTCTAAAGTCTTGAAGACTTCACAGAAATTAGCTGAAGGATTGAAATTAAACTATGGTGAAGCCTACCCTTCACTTGCAAGCAATGAAACCTTCCAAGTTGAAGTAATTGGTGAAGTAGAACCTGTAGAAGTTACAGAAAGCTACCTAGCAGAGATTATTTCAGCCCGCATTAAGCACATTTTTGAACAAATTAAACAAGAGTTGGAAAGAAGACATTTGTTGGATCTTCCAGGTGGGATTGTTCTGATTGGTGGAAATGCTATTTTACCAGGTGTTGTAGAACTTGCACAGGAAGTATTTGGCGTTGGTGTCAAACTTTACGTTCCAAATCAAGTTGGAATCCGTAATCCTGCCTTCGCTCATGTGATTAGCTTGTCTGAATTTGCTGGTCAATTGACTGAGGTGAATTTATTAGCACAACGAGCAGTTAAGGGTGAGGATACTTTGCGTCACCAACCAATTAATTTTGGTGGGATGATTCAACGCGTTACGCAGGTAGCACAACCGACCCCTATTCAACCAGTTCAAAATACTGAGGTTGAGCAATCAGCTTCTACAAACGTAGTTGCTCCGAAAGAAGATAAAGTATCTTCTCAAAATAAACCAAAAATCGCAGATCGCTTCCGTGGTTTAATTGGAAGTATGTTTGATGAATAAAAGAGGAAAAATAAACTATGACATTTTCATTTGATACAGCGGCTGCTCAAGGTGCAGTGATTAAAGTAATCGGTGTTGGTGGAGGTGGCGGAAACGCCATTAACCGCATGGTTGACGAAGGTGTTGCAGGCGTAGAATTTATCGCAGCAAACACAGATGTACAAGCTTTGAGTAGTACAAAAGCTGAGACTGTAATTCAGTTAGGTCCTAAATTGACTCGTGGTTTGGGTGCTGGAGGTCGACCTGAAATCGGTCAAAAGGCAGCCGAAGAAAGCGAAGAAGCCTTGACTCAAGCTATTACTGGAGCAGACATGGTCTTCATTACTGCAGGTATGGGAGGTGGCTCAGGTACTGGTGCTGCTCCTGTTATTGCCCGCATTGCTAAAGATTTAGGTGCTCTTACAGTTGGTGTTGTGACACGTCCTTTCGGTTTTGAAGGAAGCAAACGTGGTCAGTACGCTGTAGAAGGAATCAATCAACTTCGTGAGCATGTGGATACTCTATTGATTATTTCAAACAACAACTTGCTTGAAATTGTTGATAAGAAAACTCCACTTCTTGAAGCTCTTAGCGAAGCAGATAACGTACTTCGCCAAGGTGTTCAAGGGATTACTGATTTGATTACAAATCCTGGTTTGATTAACCTTGACTTTGCCGATGTGAAAACAGTTATGGCAAATAAAGGAAACGCCCTAATGGGTATCGGTATCGGTAGTGGTGAAGAACGTGTGGTAGAAGCAGCTCGTAAGGCAATCTACTCACCACTTCTTGAAACAACTATTGACGGTGCTGAGGATGTCATCGTCAACGTTACTGGTGGTCTCGACTTGACTTTGATTGAGGCAGAAGAAGCTTCAGAGATCGTCAACCAAGCAGCTGGCCAAGGAGTGAACATCTGGCTTGGAACATCAATCGATGAAAACATGAAAGATGAAATCCGTGTTACAGTCGTTGCAACTGGTGTTCGTCAAGATCGTGTGGAAAAAGTTGTGGGCCATGCACCAAGACAAGCTGTTCGTCATGAACAAGTAAGTCCTAGTCATGCACACAATCATAATCGTCAGTTTGATATGGCTGAAACTGCAGAAATTCCAAGTCCAGCACCTCGTCGCACAGAAACTTCTCAAACTTCAGCATTTGGTGATTGGGACTTGCGTCGTGAGACAATTGTTCGACCAACTGATTCAGTGGTATCACCAGTTGAACGTTTCGAAGCGCCATCTTTACACGATGAGGATGAATTAGACACTCCTCCATTTTTCAAAAATCGTTAAGTAAATGAATTTGAAAGAAAATACAGAACGTGTTTTTCAACAAATAAAAGATGCAAGTCAGCAGTCAGGAAGAGAAGCCAATTCTGTTTCGGTTGTTGCTGTTACAAAATATGTAGACGTACCGACAGCGGAGGCTTTGCTTCCGCTAGGTGTGCATCATATTG
Source organism: Streptococcus mitis (assembly GCF_946188615.1). Taxonomy (GTDB): domain Bacteria; phylum Bacillota; class Bacilli; order Lactobacillales; family Streptococcaceae; genus Streptococcus; species Streptococcus mitis_BZ. The sequence goes on along the minus strand of NZ_CAMHVK010000005.1, from coordinate 73,345 downwards.
GTGAAAATCGTGTGGATAAATTTCTTGAGAAATATGAAGCTTTAAAAGATAGAAATATTACCTGGCATTTGATTGGAACCTTGCAAAGACGCAAGGTCAAAGATGTCATTCAGTATATTGATTATTTCCACGCTTTGGATTCATTAAAGCTAGCAGAGGAAATTCAAAAAAGAAGTGACAGAGTTGTTAAGTGTTTCTTACAAGTAAATATCTCAAGGGAAGAGAGCAAACATGGTTTTTCAAGGGAAGAACTATTAGAGCTCTTGCCAGAATTGGCCACCTTAGATAAAATTGAATATGTCGGCTTGATGACCATGGCTCCTTTTGAAGCTAGTAGTGATGAGTTGAAAGAAATTTTTAAAGCTACGCAGGATTTGCAACTAGAAATTAGAGAAAAACAAATTCCCAATATGCCAATGACGGACTTGAGTATGGGTATGAGTCGTGACTACAAGGAAGCGATTGAATTTGGCTCAACATTTGTCAGAATTGGTACAGCATTTTTTAAATAGGAAAGAAAATATGTCTTTAAAAGATAGATTTGATAAATTTATAGATTATTTTACAGAAGATGGAGAAGATGTTGGTACTGCATTTCAGCCTAAAGCTGAAGAGCCGATTGTGACTCCAGTCCCTTCTGTTCAAGAGTTGCCTCAACAAGCTGGTAGCACGCCATCTAAAGATAAAAACATCACTCGTCTTCATGCCCGTCAACAAGAGTTGGCTATGCAAAGTCAACGTTCTACTGATAAGGTGACAATTGATGTTCGTTATCCACGTAAATACGAAGATGCCACAGATATTGTTGATTTATTAGCTGGTAACGAAAGTATTTTGATTGATTTCCAATATATGACAGAAGTTCAAGCACGTCGTTGTTTGGACTATCTGGATGGGGCGCGTCACGTTTTAGCTGGTAACATGAAAAAGGTAGCATCTACTATGTACCTGCTGACACCAGTTGATGTTGTCGTCAATATTGAAGACATCAAAATTCCAGATGAATCACAAAATGGTGAATTTGGCTTTGATATGAAACGTACGAGAGTGAGATAATGATCTTTCTCATTCGTTTTGTTCAAAATGCAGTGGATATCTATTCACTGATTTTAATCGTGTTTGCTCTGATGTCTTGGTTTCCTAATGCTTATGAATCACGTCTTGGACGCTTGATTATTAGTTTAGTGAAACCGATAATAGCTCCCTTGCAACGTTTGCCCCTACAGATTGCAGGTCTTGACTTGTCTGTCTGGATTGCGGTATTACTAGTTCACTTTCTAGGGGAGCAGTTGATTCGATTTTTAGTGATCTTTCTATGAACAAGATGATTTATCAACACTTTTCTAAGAATGATTCGTCTTTTATTGATAAGGGAGTAGAATGGATAAAAAAGGTAGAAGATTCTTATTCTCCTTTTTTAACACCCTTTGTAAATCCCCATCAAGAAAAGATTTTAAAAGTTCTAGCATCAACGAACGGCATCTCCTACATGAGCAGTCGGCAGTTTCTTGAAACTGAATATGTGCGGATACTCCTGTATCCTGATTATTTTGAACCCGAATTTTCTGATTTTGAACTTTCCTTGCAAGAAATAGTTTATCCTAATAAGTTTGAACGCTTAACACATGCAAAAATATTAGGAACTGTTTTAAATCAGCTGGGAATTGATAGAAAGCTATTTGGTGATATCTTAGTCAATGAAGAGAGAGCACAGATTATCATTAATCGACAGTTTACTCTCCTTTTTCAAGACGGTATTACGAAAATTGCTCGTCTACCGGTTCGTCTAGAAGAACGGGATTTTACTGAGAAGATTGATACAGTGGAGGACTATCAAGAATTAGATATTTGTATAGCTAGTTCTAGGTTAGATGTTTTTCTAGCTGGGGTCTTCAAGCTCTCTAGAAATCAGGCAAATCAGTTAATTGAAAAGCAGGCAGTTCAAGTCAATTACCATTTAGTTGAAAAATCAGATTATGCAGTTCAAGTTGGTGATTTGATTAGTGTAAGGAAATTTGGTCGATTGAAACTTGTTAGGGATAATGGGCAAACAAAAAAAGATAAAAAGAAATTAACGGTCCAATTGTTATTAAGTAAGTGAGGAAAATTATGCCAATTACATCGTTAGAAATCAAAGATAAAACCTTTAGCACACGCTTTAGAGGGTTTGATCAAGAAGAAGTAGATGAATTTTTAGATATTGTAGTCCGTGATTATGAAGATTTGGTTCGCTCTAATCATGATAAGGATTTACATATTAAGAGTTTGGAAGAGCGTTTGTCTTACTTTGATGAGATGAAAGATTCATTGAGCCAGTCTGTATTGATTGCACAAGATACAGCTGAACGAGTAAAACAAGCTGCAACTGAACGCTCAAACAATATTATCCAACAAGCAGAGCAGGATGCACAACGTTTGTTGGAAGAAGCTAAGTACAAGGCAAATGAAATTCTTCGTCAAGCAACTGATAATGCTAAGAAAGTTGCTGTTGAAACAGAAGAATTGAAGAACAAGAGTCGTGTCTTCCATCAACGTCTTAAATCTACAATTGAGAGCCAGTTAGCAATTGTTGAATCTTCAGATTGGGAAGATATTCTTCGTCCAACAGCGACTTATCTTCAAACAAGTGATGAGGCTTTCAAAGAAGTAGTAAGTGAAGTCTTAGGTGACTCTGTCTTACAACAACATCAAGAGGAAGAACCAATTGATATTACTCGCCAGTTTTCTCCCGAGGAAATGGCAGAGTTGCAAGCGCGTATCGAAGCGGCTAATAAGGAACTTGCGGAAGCCGAAGCTAGAGCTGAGCAAGAACAAGTGGTTTCACCAGCTCCGGTTGTTGAAGAAAGTCCAGCTCATCCAGTTGGTCCAATGTATGAAGAGCCAGAAGTAGCTCCAAGCCATTATTCAGGGCCAACACCAGCTACTGAAGCTGTAAACTCAGAACCAGGTTTTGCGGCACCGCAAGAATCTGTTACAATTTTATAAGAAATAATCTGAGAACAATATCTTATCCTTATATTTCCAGCGAGCAGGAGATGGTGTGAGTCCTGCATTCCCTAATGATAAGATTATCCTCTCAAACAATCAAGTCTGAATGAAGTAAGATTTGACGTTCCCCACGTTACGGGATAAGAGGAAAAAAGCTGAGTCTTTTTTCGAATAAAGGTGGTACCACGATTTTCGTCCTTTTTGGAAGTCGTGGTTTTTAATTTGTTATTATTTATAAAGGAGATACCATGAAACTCAAAGATACCCTTAACCTTGGGAAAACAGCTTTCCCAATGCGTGCAGGCCTTCCTACCAAAGAGCCAGTTTGGCAAAAGGAATGGGAAGACGCAAAACTTTATCAACGTCGTCAAGAATTGAACCAAGGAAAACCTCATTTCACCTTGCATGATGGCCCTCCATACGCGAACGGAAATATCCACGTTGGACACGCTATGAACAAGATTTCAAAAGATATCATTGTTCGTTCTAAGTCTATGTCAGGATTTTATGCTCCTTATATTCCAGGTTGGGATACACATGGTCTGCCAATCGAGCAAGTTTTGGCAAAACAAGGTATCAAACGTAAAGAAATGGACTTGGTTGAGTACTTGAAACTTTGCCGTGAATATGCTCTTTCTCAAGTAGATAAACAACGCGAAGACTTCAAACGTTTGGGTGTTTCTGGTGACTGGGAAAATCCATATGTGACTTTGACTCCTGACTATGAAGCAGCTCAAATCCGTGTATTTGGTGAGATGGCTAATAAAGGTTACATATACCGTGGTGCTAAACCAGTTTACTGGTCTTGGTCATCTGAGTCGGCTCTTGCTGAAGCGGAGATTGAATACCATGATTTGGTTTCAACTTCCCTTTACTATGCCAATAAGGTAAAAGATGGCAAAGGTGTTCTAGATACAGATACTTATATCGTAGTTTGGACAACAACTCCATTTACCATCACAGCTTCTCGTGGTTTGACTGTTGGTGCAGATATTGATTACGTCTTGGTTCAACCTGCTGGTGAAACTCGTAAGTTTGTCGTTGCTGCAGAATTATTGACTAGCTTGTCTGAGAAATTTGGTTGGGCTGATGTTCAAGTGTTGGCAACTTACCGTGGTCAAGAACTCAACCACATCGTAACAGAACACCCATGGGATACAGCTGTAGATGAGTTGGTTATCCTTGGTGACCACGTTACCACTGACTCTGGTACTGGTATTGTCCATACAGCCCCTGGTTTTGGTGAGGATGACTACAATGTTGGTATTGCTAATGGTCTTGAAGTCGCAGTGACTGTTGACGAACGTGGTATCATGATGAAGAATGCTGGTCCTGAGTTTGAAGGTCAATTCTATGAAAAGGTAGTTCCAACTGTTATCGAGAAACTTGGTAACCTCCTTCTTGCCCAAGAAGAAATCTCTCACTCATACCCATTTGACTGGCGTACTAAGAAACCAATCATCTGGCGTGCAGTACCACAATGGTTTGCTTCAGTTTCTAAATTCCGCCAAGAAATTTTGGATGAAATTGAAAAAGTGAAATTCCACTCAGAATGGGGTAAAGTTCGTCTTTACAACATGATTCGTGACCGTGGTGACTGGGTTATCTCTCGTCAACGTGCTTGGGGTGTTCCACTTCCTATCTTCTACGCTGAAGACGGTACAGCGATTATGACTGCTGAAACTATTGAACACGTGGCTCAACTCTTTGAGGAACATGGTTCAAGCATTTGGTGGGAACGTGATGCTAAGGACCTCTTGCCAGAAGGATTTACTCATCCAGGTTCACCAAATGGCGAGTTCAAAAAAGAAACTGATATCATGGACGTTTGGTTTGACTCAGGTTCATCATGGAATGGAGTTGTGGTAAACCGTCCTGAGTTAACTTACCCAGCAGACCTTTACCTAGAAGGTTCTGACCAATACCGTGGTTGGTTCAACTCATCGCTCATCACCTCAGTTGCTAACCATGGCGTAGCACCTTACAAACAAATCTTGTCACAAGGTTTTGCCCTTGACGGTAAAGGTGAGAAGATGTCTAAATCTCTTGGAAATACCATTGCTCCAAGCGATGTTGAAAAACAATTTGGTGCTGAAATCTTGCGTCTTTGGGTAACAAGTGTAGACTCAACCAACGACGTGCGTATCTCTATGGATATCTTGAGCCAAGTCTCTGAAACTTACCGTAAGATTCGTAACACCCTTCGTTTCTTGATTGCCAATACATCTGACTTTAACCCAGCTCAAGATGCAGTCGCTTACGATGAACTTCGTTCAGTTGATAAGTACATGACGATTCGCTTTAACCAGCTTGTCAAGACCATTCGTGATGCTTATGCAAACTTTGAATTCTTGACAATCTATAAGGCCTTGGTGAACTTTATCAACGTTGATTTGTCAGCCTTCTATCTTGATTTTGCTAAAGATGTTGTTTACATCGAAGGTGCCAAATCATTGGAACGCCGTCAAATGCAGACTGTCTTCTATGACATTCTTGTCAAAATCACCAAACTCTTGACACCAATTCTTCCTCACACAGCAGAGGAAATCTGGTCATATCTTGAATTTGAAGCAGAAGACTTCGTTCAATTATCAGAATTGCCAGAAGCGGAAACTTTTGCTAATCAAGAAGAAATCTTGGATACATGGGCAGCCTTTATGGATTTCCGTGGACAAGCTCAAAAAGCCTTGGAAGAGGCTCGTAATGCCAAAGTTATCGGTAAATCACTTGAAGCACACTTGACAGTTTATCCAAATGAAGTGGTGAAAACTCTACTTGAAGCAGTAAACAGCAATGTGGCTCAACTTTTGATCGTGTCAGACTTGACCATCGCAGAAGGACCAGCTCCAGAAGCTGCCGTTAGCTTCGAAGATGTAGCCTTTACAGTTGAACGTGCTGCAGGTGAAGTATGTGACCGTTGCCGTCGTATCGATCCAACAACAGCAGAACGCAGCTACCACGCAGTCATTTGTGACCACTGTGCAAGCATCGTAGAAGAAAACTTTGCGGAAGCAGTCGCAGAAGGATTTGAAGAGAAATAGGGTTGTTGTATGATACTAAGAAGGAAAAGGATTGCCAAACAGTCCTTTCCTTTTTGGTTTTGACTAGCTTTTTTGTGAAAAATTGTGTAAAATAGAATAGATAAACGAGGGAAAACCTCGGAAAATTTAAAGGAGAATCCATCTAATGGTAAAATTGGTTTTTGCTCGCCACGGTGAGTCTGAATGGAACAAAGCTAACCTTTTCACTGGTTGGGCTGATGTTGATTTGTCTGAAAAAGGTACACAACAAGCGATTGACGCTGGTAAATTGATCAAAGAAGCTGGTATCGAATTTGACCAAGCTTATACTTCAGTATTGAAACGTGCGATTAAAACAACTAACTTGGCTCTTGAAGCTTCTGACCAATTGTGGGTTCCAGTTGAAAAATCATGGCGTTTGAACGAACGTCACTACGGTGGTTTGACTGGTAAAAACAAAGCTGAAGCTGCTGAACAATTTGGTGATGAGCAAGTTCACATCTGGCGTCGTTCATACGATGTATTGCCTCCAAACATGGATCGTGATGATGAGCACTCAGCTCACACAGACCGTCGTTACGCTTCACTTGACGATTCAGTTATTCCAGATGCTGAAAACTTGAAAGTGACTTTGGAACGTGCCCTTCCATTCTGGGAAGATAAAATCGCTCCAGCTCTTAAAGATGGTAAAAACGTATTCGTAGGAGCTCACGGTAACTCAATCCGTGCCCTTGTAAAACACATCAAAGGTTTGTCAGACGACGAAATCATGGACGTGGAAATCCCTAACTTCCCACCATTGGTATTCGAATTCGACGAAAAATTGAACGTAGTTTCTGAATACTACCTTGGAAAATAAAAAATTGTAAGTCTAGAATTGATTTCTAGGCTTTTTATGTTAGTATGGTAGTATGATAAGGAATAAAAAACAAGATTATGTATTGGCCTACAAGAGACCAGCTTCAACAACATATAAGGGTTGGGAAGAAGAGGCTTTACCAATAGGCAATGGTTCTTTAGGGGCAAAAGTATTTGGGATTATAGGGGCTGAGAGGATTCAATTTAATGAAAAAAGTCTCTGGTCTGGTGGTCCACTTCCTGATAGTTCCGATTATCAGGGTGGAAATCTTCAGGACCAGTATGGTTTTTTAGCTGAGATTCGGCAGGCTTTGGAAAAGAGAGATTACAATCGGGCTAAGGAACTGGCTGAACAGCACCTGATCGGGCCAAAAACGAGTCAATATGGGACCTATCTATCCTTTGGGGATATTCACATTGAGTTTAGTCAGCAAGGTACGACTTTGTCTCAGGTTACGGATTACCAGAGGCAACTGAATATCAGTAAGGCGCTTGCGACGACTTCTTATGTCTATAAGGGAACGAAATTTGAACGTGAAGCTTTTGCGAGTTTTCCAGATAATCTCTTGGTTCAGCGCTTTACTAAGGAAGGGGCGGAAACTCTAGATTTTACTATAGAACTGTCGCTAAGTCGTGATTTGGCTTCTGATGGAAAGTATGAGGAGGAAAAATCTGATTACAAGGAATGCAAGTTGGATATTACTGATTCTCATATCTTGATGAAGGGAAGAGTTAAGGACAATGACCTGCAGTTTGCTAGCTGTTTAGCTTGGGAAACAGATGGGGATATTAGAGTTTGGTCAGATAAGGCTCAGATATCAGGAGCCAGTTATGCCAATCTTTTCTTGGCTGCTAAGACTGATTTTGCCCAAAATCCTGCTAGTAATTATCGCAAGAAAATAGATTTAGAGAAACAGGTTAAGGACTTGGTGGAGATAGCTAAAGAAAAGGGCTATGCCCAATTGAAATCAAGGCATATTCAGGATTACCAAGCCTTATTCCAACGTGTTCAATTGGATTTGGGAGCTGATGTAGACACATCCACTACAGATAATTTGCTAAAAAATTATAAGCCACAAGAGGGGCAGGCTTTGGAGGAACTGTTCTTCCAGTATGGGAGGTATTTATTGATTAGTTCTTCCAGAGATTGCCCAGATGCTCTACCAGCTAACCTACAGGGAGTCTGGAATGCGGTCGACAATCCTCCTTGGAATTCGGACTATCACCTGAATATCAACTTGCAGATGAATTATTGGCCAGCCTATGTGACTAACCTCTTAGAAACGGCCTTTCCGGTCATCAACTATATCGATGATTTGCGTGTCTATGGTCGCATAGCGGCTGCAAGGTATGCAGGAATCGTCTCTCAGAAAGGTGAGGAGAATGGTTGGTTGGTTCATACTCAAGCGACTCCTTTTGGCTGGACGGCACCTGGTTGGGATTACTATTGGGGTTGGTCACCAGCTGCCAATGCGTGGATGATGCAAACGGTTTATGAAGCCTATTTATTTTATAGGGACCAAGACTATCTCAGGGAGAAAATTTATCCCATGTTGAGGGAAACGGTTCGTTTTTGGAATGGTTTTTTACATGAGGATCAGCAGGCGCAACGTTGGGTGTCCTCTCCGTCTTATTCGCCAGAACATGGGCCGATTTCGATTGGCAATACTTATGACCAATCTCTGATTTGGCAGTTATTTCATGATTTTATACAGGCTGCTCAGGAATTGGGGCTGGATGGGGATTTGTTGACTGAGGTCAAGGAGAAGTTTTACTTGCTTAATCCTCTTCAAATCACTCAATCTGGTCGAATCAGGGAGTGGTATGAGGAGGAAGAGCAGTATTTTCAAAAGGAGAAAGAGGAGGCCCAGCATCGGCACGCTTCCCATCTAGTGGGACTCTATCCTGGCAATCTCTTTAGCTATAAGGGACAAGAGTATCTTGTAGCGGCGCGTGCTAGCCTCAATGATCGTGGAGATGGCGGCACAGGCTGGTCCAAGGCTAATAAGATCAATCTTTGGGCGCGTCTAGGAGATGGCAATCGAGCCCATAAATTATTAGCAGAGCAGTTAAAGTCATCCACCTTGCCAAATCTTTGGTGTAGTCATCCTCCTTTTCAGATAGATGGTAATTTTGGTGCTACTAGTGGCATGGCAGAAATGTTGCTCCAGTCTCATACAGCTTATCTGGTACCTCTAGCCGCCCTACCCGATGCATGGTCAACAGGTTCTGTTTCAGGCTTAATGGCACGTGGACATTTTGAAGTTAGCATGAGTTGGGCGGATAAAAAACTCTTACAGTTGACCATTTTATCAAGAAGTGGGGGAGATTTGCGAGTCACTTATCCAGGCATTGAGAAGAGTGTGATTGAAATGAATCAAGAAAAAGCAGAAGTGAAATGCATGGGGAAAGATTGTATTTCAGTGGCAACAGCAGAAGGTGATCTGGTTCAATTTTATTTTTAAGAAGATGTTATACTCTTCTAAAATCAAATTCAAACCACGTCAGCTTTATCTGCAACCTCAAAGCGGTGCTTTGAGCAACCTGCGGCTAGCTTCCTAGTTTGCTCTTTGATTTTCATTGAGTGTTAGAAGGCAGTAATTTGAAACTGCCTTTTAATAAGGATTTGAGAATGTAAGCAGTTTCCAACTAGTTGAAAAAGCGTTATAATGGTAGTAGGAAGTAATTTGTTTGAGAGAGGGTGGGTCTGATGGCTTATATTGAGATGAAACACTGTTACAAGCGTTATCAGGTTGGGGACACGGAGATTGTGGCTAATCGCGATGTGAATTTTGAAATTGAAAAGGGTGAATTGGTGATTATTCTAGGTGCATCTGGTGCAGGCAAGTCAACGGTTCTTAACCTTCTTGGGGGAATGGATACCAATGATGAGGGGGAAATCTGGATTGATGATGCTAATATTGCAGACTATAGTTCCTACCAGAGAACCAATTACCGCCGCAATGATGTCGGCTTTGTTTTTCAGTTTTATAATCTAGTTTCCAATCTAACCGCTAAGGAAAATGTGGAGTTGGCTTCAGAAATCGTGACAGATGCCTTGAATCCTGAACAGGTCTTGACAGATGTAGGTCTGGCTCATCGTCTCAATAACTTTCCAGCCCAGCTTTCTGGAGGGGAGCAACAGCGAGTCTCCATTGCACGCGCGGTAGCTAAAAATCCTAAAATTCTCCTTTGTGACGAACCGACAGGCGCCTTGGATTATCAGACGGGCAAGCAGGTTTTGAAAATTCTGCAAGATATGTCTCGTCAAAAGGGAGCGACGGTAATCATCGTGACTCACAATGGAGCTTTGGCGCCCATTGCTGATCGCGTGATTCATATGCACGATGCCAGTGTCAAGGATGTGGTGAGGAACCAGTATCCTCAGGATATCGACAGTTTGGAGTACTAGCATGATCAAGCGAAAAACCTATTGGAAGGACTTAATTCAGTCCTTTACAGGCTCCAAGGGACGCTTTTTATCTATCTTGACATTGATGATGCTGGGTTCTTTAGCCCTAGTAGGCCTCAAAGTGACTAGCCCCAACATGGAGGCGACAGCTAATGCTTATTTAACAACTGCTCAAACCTTGGATTTGGCAGTTATGTCTAATTATGGTTTGGATCAAGCAGATCAAGAAGAACTAGAACAGATAGAGGGCGCAGAGATTGAGTTTGGCTATTTGACAGATGTGACTATGGAGAATGGGCAGGATGCCACTCGGCTGTACTCCAAACCAGAGCGAATTTCAACCTTTCAGCTAAGAGAGGGACGACTTCCTCAGTCAGACAAGGAAATCGCTTTGGCCACTCATTTGCAAGGCCAATACAGCATGGGACAGGAGATTAGTTTTAAAGAAAAAGAGGAGGGTCATTCCTCTTTAAAAGACCATACTTATACCATTACTGGTTTTGTGGATTCGGCTGAAATCCTCTCCCAGCGAGATATGGGCTACGCAGGAAGTGGAAGTGGGACTCTGACAGCCTATGGAGTGATTTTACCTAGTCAGTTTGATCAGAAAGTCTACAATATAGCTCGTTTGAAATATCAAGATTTGTCAGGATTAAATGCTTTTTCAGCAGCTTATGAAGAGAAATCCAAGCAACATCAGGAAGAACTTGAACAAGTTCTATCTGATAATGGCAAGGCACGTCTACAACTCTTGAGAAAAGAAGGACAAGAGTCTCTAGACAAAGGCAAAGAAACCCTTGATAAGGCTGAGACTAATTTGCAGGAAGGCAAGCGTCGTTTAGCAGTTGCTCAAGCTCGTTTACAGGCTCAGGAAAGTCAACTAGCCTTGCTTCCTCAAGCCCAGAGAGAGCAAGCTAGTTCTCAACTTACCCAAGCTAAGCAGGAATTGAGCAAGGAAGAGGACAAACTAAAGCAGGCTGAACAAAGTCTAGCTCAAGAAAAGGAAAAATTAGAAAAACATCAGCAAGTCTTGGATGATTTGGCTGAGCCCAAGTATCAGGTCTATAATCGTCAGACCATGCCTGGTGGTCAGGGCTACCTCATGTACAGCAATGCTTCAGCCAGTATTCGGGCAGTGGGCAATATCTTTCCTGTAGTGCTTTATGCCGTAGCAGCTATGGTGACCTTTACAACCATGACTCGTTTTGTGGATGAAGAGCGAACTCATGCAGGGATTTTTAAGGCCTTGGGCTATCGTAGTAAGGATATTATCGTCAAGTTTCTCCTCTACGGTCTAGTAGCTGGGACTGTAGGAACAGCTCTAGGTAGCATACTTGGACATTATTTACTAGCAGGTGTGATTTCAAGTGTCATTACAAAAGGCATGGTGGTGGGAGAAACCCAGATTCAGTTCTATTGGACCTATAGCTTACTGGCTCTTGTCTTGAGTTGGTTGGCGAGTGTGCTACCAGCCTACTTGGTAGCTCGTAGGGAACTTCATGACGAAGCAGCCCAGCTTTTATTGCCTAAACCTCCTGTTAAAGGAGCTGAAATCTTACTAGAGCGCATCGGTTTTATCTGGCGTCGTCTCAGTTTTACCCATAAGGTAACAGCCCGTAATATCTTCCGTTATAAACAGCGGATGTTGATGACGATCTTTGGTGTGGCAGGTTCAGTCGCTCTGCTCTTTGCAGGTTTGGGAATTCAATCCTCTGTAGCAGGAGTTCCGTATAGACAGTTTCAACAAATCCAACAGTATCAAATGATTGTCTCTGAAAATCTTAGTGCGACCAATCAAGACAAGGCAAATCTAGAAGAAGTGTTGAAAGGTCAGGCTATTCAAGCCTACCAGAAAATTTATTCTAAGACGCTAGACAAGGATTTTAAAGGCAAGGCTGGTCTTCAGACTGTTACTCTTATGATGACAGAGAAGGAGGATTTGACTCCCTTTATCCATCTGCAACATCATCAGCAGGAGCTGACATTAAAAGATGGCGTCGTTATTACAGCTAAACTTGCCCAGCTGGCAGGTGTCAAGGTTGGACAAACTCTAGAAATTGAAGGTAAGGAATTAACGGTTGCTGCTATTACTGAGAACTACGTTGGTCACTTTATTTATATGAGTCAGGCTAGCTATGAGCAAATTTACGGCCAGCTACCCCAAGCCAACACTTATCTGGTTTCGCTAAGGGATACCAGTGCAACTAGTATCGAAAGGCAGGCCGGCTTACTTATGAATCAAGCTGCGGTGTCCAGCGTTGTCCAAAATGCTTCAGCCATTCGACTCTTTGACTCCGTCGCTAGCTCACTCAATCAGACTATGACCATCTTGGTCATCGTATCGGTTCTGTTGGCTATCGTTATCCTTTACAATCTAACCAACATTAACGTAGCTGAGAGAATCCGTGAACTCTCCACTATCAAGGTTCTCGGTTTTCATAATAATGAAGTCACTCTCTACATTTACCGTGAGACGATTGTGCTGTCCCTTGTGGGAATCGTACTTGGTTTGGTATCTGGTTTCTATTTACATCAATTTTTGATTCAAATGATTTCGCCTGCTACTATTCTCTTTTATCCGCAGGTAGGCTGGGAAGTCTATGTAATCCCAGTGGCAGCAGTAAGCATCATTTTGACCTTGCTTGGTTTCTTCGTCAATCATCATCTGAGAAAGGTTGATATGCTTGAAGCCTTGAAATCTGTAGAGTAAGGTAGTTGCTTTTATCTGATTGAACTTATATATACTCGTAAATAAAAAATCCTCCGTTTCAAAGAGTAGGGAACTCTTTGTGACAGAGGATTTTTTCTATAGGGCTTTAGCAGCTGCAATTGCGGCTTCAAAGTTTGGTTCAGAGTTGATATTGTCCACGTATTCAACGTAGCGAATCGTATTGTCAGTATCGAGGACAAAGACTGCGCGTGCCAATAGATGCCACTCATTGATTAAGAGAGCATAATCGCGTCCAAAGGAATGATCAAAATAGTCTGACAGCATAATCGCATTTTCAATACCTTCAGCACCGCACCAACGTTTTTGGGCAAAAGGGAGGTCCATTGAAACAGTCAAGACAACGGTATTATCCAGTCCAGCCAGTTCTTCATTAAAACGACGCGTTTGAGTTGAGCAGATGCCTGTATCGATAGAAGGCACGACACTCAAGACTTTTTTCTTGCCATCAAAATCAGCCAGAGATTTTTTAGAAAGGTCTGTTGTAGTGAGTGAAAAATCAAGTGCCTTGTCGCCGACTTGTAGTTGTTTACCTGTAAAGCTCACAGGATTTCCGAGAAAAGTTACCATAAGATACTCCAATCTTTTTTCTTCCATTTTAGCTGAAACAGTCGGAATTTTCCAATGATTTGACCGGAAATATGGGCATAGAAAAAACGCCAGCTCATGTGAGAATGACGTTTTCCAGAGGCTTATACTCAATGAAAATCAAAGAGCAAACTAGTAAGCTAGCCGCAGGTTGCTCAAAGCACCGCTTTGAGGTTGCAGATAAAGCTGACGTGGTTTGAATTTGATTTTCGAAGAGTATTATTTTGCCAATCCTTCAGCAATCTTATCAAGGTTGTATTTCATCATGTTGTAGTAGCTGTCGCCTTCTTTACCTTGTTCTGCGATAGAGTCAGTAAAGATTTGTGCGTAGATTGGGATGTTTGTGTCTTGTGAAACAGTCTTCATTGGACGGTCATCCACACTTGATTCTACAAAGAGTGATGGAACTTTTGTTTGGCGAAGTTTTTCAACCAAGGTCTTGATTTGTTCAGGTGTTCCTTCTTCTTCGGTATTGATTTCCCAGATGTAAGCACTTGGGACACCATAGGCTTTAGAGAAGTATTTGAAGCATCCTTCGCTGGTTACGATAAGTTTTTTATCAGCAGGAATGTTGTTAAATTTCTCTTTAGCTTCCTTGTCAAGTTTGTCTAGCTTATCAGTATATTCTTTGAGATTTTTTTCGTAGAATTCCTTGTTGCTAGGGTCTTTAGCGCTCAATTGTTTAGCGATATTCTTAGCAAAAATCATACCGTTTTCAAGGTTAAGCCAAGCGTGTGGGTCTTCTTTGCCTTTTTCGTTTTGACCTTCAAGGTAGATAACATCAACGCCTTCGCTGACTGCAAAGTAGTCTTTGTTTTCAGTTTTCTTAGCATTTTCTACCAATTTTGTAAACCAAGCATTGCCACCTGTTTCAAGGTTGATACCGTTATAGAAAATCAAATCAGCCTGAGAAGTTTTCTTAACGTCTTCAGGGAGTGGTTCGTATTCGTGTGGGTCTTGGCCAACAGGAACGATACTGTGAAGATCAATCTTGTCACCGGCAATATTTTTAGTAATATCAGCGATGATTGAGTTTGTAGCAACAACTTTTAGTTTTTGACCAGAAGCTGCATCTTTTTTTCCGCTACCACATGCTACAAGAACAATGGCGGAAAGAAAAAGAACCAACAATGTACCTAATTTTTTCATTAGATCCTCCAATTTATTGGGGTTTTACCCCTTATTTTAACAAATGTTTATTTTTCAGTTTCAAATATCGTTGTTTTGGAGCGATAAAGAAGCTAATGAGAAAGAAACTAGCAGCTGTGAGCACGATACTAGAACCTGCCGCAACGTTAAAGCTATAGCCGATAAAGAGTCCCAAAACTGAAGCAGTAGCTCCAAAAGTTGAGGAAAGGAAAATCATGCTTTTCAGGCTATTAGCATACAGATAAGCAGTTGCAGCTGGGGTAATCAGCATGGCTACAATCAGGATAGTTCCGACACTTTGCATGGCTGTCACAGACACGAGAGTCAGGAGTACCATGAGAAGGTAGTGATAGAAATTGACAGGCATTCCCATGGCTTTAGCCAAGAGTTCATCAAAGGATGTTATCAAGAGTTGCTTGAAGAAAATCCAGATTAACAAGAGAATGACTGCCCCAACACCCATAGTAATAAACATATCCGTATCTTGGACGGCTAGGATATTACCAAAAAGGATATGGAAAAGGTCAGTTGAACTTTTAGCGACACTAATCAAGATGATACCGAGGGCTAAGAAAGAAGAAAAGGTAATGCCGATGGCGGTATCGCTTTTGATAATCGAGTTCCCCTTGATGTAGGTAATGATGATGGCAGCTAGCAATCCAAAGACAATGGCTCCGATAAAGAAGTCAACGCCCAAGATGAAGGAGAGGGCTACACCTGGTAAGACAGCATGTGAAATGGCATCTCCCATGAGTGACATCCCGCGTAGAATGATGAAACATCCTACAGCTCCAGCTACGACCCCGACGACAATGGCTGTTATCAAGGCATTTTGTAAGAAATGGAATTTTTGCAATCCATCGATAAATTCTGCAATCATAGGTCACCTCCATTGAAAAAGAGTCGATTACCGTAAGCTTCTTTGAGATTGGCTTCGGTAAAGGTTTCTTTGGTTGGACCAAAGGCAATCACTTCTCGATTGACAAGCAAGACTTGATCGAAGTAGTGGGGAACCTTGCTGAGATCGTGGTGGACGATGAGAACCGTCTTCCCAGCTTTTTTCAAATCTCTCAGCGTATTCATGATGATTTCCTCACTGACAGAGTCAATCCCAACAAAGGGTTCATCCAAGAGGATATAATCGGCTTCCTGGACCAAACATCTGGCAATCAAAACCCGCTGGAACTGACCTCCAGATAGTTGACTGATTTGCCGTTCTGCGTAGTCAGCTAGGCCGACGATTTCAAGGGCTTCCTCTACTTTTCTCCAATGTTTAGCGTTTAAACTGCGAAAGAGAGGGATAGAGGGAAAGAGTCCTAGCGAGACGCATTCCTTGACCTTGATGGGAAAGTTGTAGTCGATATTGATTTTTTGTTCGACATAGGCAATTCGGTGTAAGGATTTTTTAACTTCCTTGTCATCGAGAAATGCCTGACCTTGATGTGGGATAATTCCCAGCATACCTTTTAATAATGTTGATTTTCCAGCACCGTTTGGACCAATGATTCCGGTAATTGTTGGTCCTTGGAGCACTAGTGAAATATCCTTAAGTGCCAATGTTTCTTTGTAGGAGACACTGAGGTTTTCGATACGTATCATAAACTTGTATTCCTCCTGTCTCTTAATATACATTAAAAAAAAAATTAAGTCAAGTTAATTTTTGAAAAAATTAAAATAATAACTGAAAAATGATGGAAAAGGAAAGTTCATTTTTAATTGCATTCCCCAGCAATTTTTGTTAAGCTAAAAACAAGTACAAATGAAAGCGAGAACAAGATGACACGTTATCAAGATGATTTTTATGATGCTATCAATGGAGAATGGCAGAAGACAGCTGAAATCCCAGCAGATAAGTCTCAAACAGGAGGTTTTGTTGATTTAGACCATGAAATTGAAGACTTGATGTTGGCGACAACAGACAAGTGGTTGGCAGGTGAAGAGGTGCCTGAGGATGCTATCTTGGCAAACTTTGTCAAATACCACCGCCTAGTTCGTGATTTTGACAAGAGAGAAGCTGACGGTATCACACCTGTCTTATCACTCCTTAAAGAATTCCAAGAATTGGAGACTTTTGCAGATTTTACAGCTAAACTAGCAGAGTTTGAGCTTGCAGGAAAACCAAACTTCCTTCCTTTTGGTGTATCGCCAGACTTTATGGATGCCAGAATCAACGTTTTATGGGCTAGCGCTCCAAGCACGATTCTGCCAGATACGACCTACTATGCAGAAGATCATCCTCAGCGCGAAGAGCTCTTGACTCTTTGGAAAGAAAGCAGCGCAAATCTCCTCAAAGCTTATGATTTCTCTGATGCAGAAATTGAAGACTTGCTAGAGAAAAGACTAGAATTGGATCGCCGAATTGCGGCAGTAGTGCTTTCTAATGAAGAAAGTTCAGAGTATGCTAAACTCTACCACCCATATGCTTACGAAGATTTCAAGAAATTCGCACCTGCCCTACCTTTGGATGACTTCTTCCAAGCCGTTCTGGGACAAGTACCAGACAAGGTTATCGTAGACGAGGAACGTTTCTGGCAAGCAGCAGACCAATTCTATAGTGAAGAGGCATGGCCTCTCCTCAAGGCAACCTTGATTTTGAGTGTTGTGAATCTTTCAACCAGCTATTTAACAGAAGAAATCCGTGTCTTGTCAGGTGCCTATAGCCGTGCGCTTTCAGGAGTTCCAGAAGCCAAAGACAAGGTTAAGGCAGCCTACCAGCTAGCACAAGGTCCATTCAAACAAGCATTGGGTCTCTGGTATGCCCATGAAAAATTCTCTCCAGAAGCTAAGGCGGACGTAGAGAAAAAAGTGGCAACCATGATTGATGTTTATAAAGAACGCTTGGCTAAAAATGACTGGCTGACTCCAGAAACTCGTGACAAGGCCATCGTCAAACTCAATGTCATCAAGCCTTATATCGGTTACCCAGAAGAATTACCAGAACGCTACAAGGACAAGGTAGTGGATGAAAATGCTAGCCTTTTTGACAATGCTCTAGCCTTTGCGCGTGTGGAAATCAAGCACAGTTGGAGCAAGTGGAACCAACCTGTAGACTACAAGGAGTGGGGCATGCCTGCTCATATGGTCAATGCTTACTACAATCCACAGAAGAACCTGATTGTCTTCCCAGCGGCTATTTTACAGGCCCCTTTCTATGACTTGCATCAGTCATCTTCTGCTAACTATGGTGGTATTGGGGCGGTTATTGCCCATGAAATTTCCCACGCCTTTGATACCAACGGAGCTTCCTTTGATGAAAATGGTAGCCTCAAGGATTGGTGGACAGAGAGTGACTATGCTGCCTTCAAGGAGAAAACACAAAAAGTCATTGACCAATTTGATGGACAGGATTCTTATGGAGCAACCATCAACGGTAAATTGACTGTATCAGAAAACGTGGCTGACTTGGGAGGAATCGCAGCAGCGCTTGAAGCAGCTAAGAGAGAGCCAGACTTCTCAGCAGAAGAATTCTTCTACAACTTCGGTCGCATCTGGCGCATGAAAGGTCGTCCAGAATTTATGAAACTCTTGGCCAGCGTCGATGTGCACGCGCCAGCCAAACTCCGTGTCAATGTACAAGTACCAAACTTCGATGATTTCTTTACAACCTATGATGTCAAAGAAGGAGACGGTATGTGGCGTTCGCCAGAGGAGCGCGTGATTATTTGGTAAGGCAAAAAATCTAGTCATCAGAAAAAGGCATCCAATCAGGTGTGAAAACCTTGATAGGATGCCTTTTATAGTGGAAAGACTGCTGGATAATGTACTTAAAATGCGATAGTCATTGTCACCATCTTGCTAGAAAAAAGGATTAAAGGTCTTTTCATGGGCGATGGTCGTAGCTGGACCATGCCCTGGATAGACATCATAGTTTGGTAGGGTGAAGAGTTGGGTCTGGATACTATGGAGGAGTTGTTCCGTACTACCAGTTGGAAGGTCGGTTCGTCCAATAGTTTCACGGAATAGGGCATCTCCTGTCAAAACTAGGTGAGCACCAGGAAAGACGATAGAAACACCGCCGATAGAGTGCCCTGGTGTTGGCAAGACAGTGAAACGAAATTCCTCTAGTTGGTATTCTTCGTGAAAGATAAAAGTGTGTTCTGCAGGTTTTGCGACCACATCTGCCATATCATCGTGACGAGGGAGACCAGAGAGATTATCGACAGGAGTGTAGAGCCAGCTAGCTTCGCTCTCTGCGATATAGACAGGAGGATTGCCAAAAGTCTCGCGAACCAAGTCCAGACTCATGATATGGTCATAATGGGCGTGTGTCAAGAGAATAGCACAGATTGGTTTATTGATGTTCTCTATTGTCTGACGAATAGCTTCCCAATGGCTGCCAGGATCGACGACGATGAGGTGTTTTTCACCCTCCAGGTAATAGGTGTTTTCATAGGCAACAGGATTCACGGTTTTATGGATTTTCATATTAGCTCCAATCTCAAAGAATGTACTAAGATAAGTATAGCACAGTTAGGAAGAATAAGCTGAAAAGCGAAATAGTTCTAGAAAGAAGAACTAGATTTAGATAAAAAAATAAGCCCCGAATGAGTTCGAGGCTTAAGCTGTTTTAATTACCAGCATAATATTTTTGGATTCCCTTAATAATCCCTTCGACTAGTTTATCTTGATAGTCACTGCTGCGGATTTTTTGGTTTTCTTCTGGATTATCCATATATCCCATCTCTAGCAAAACAGCTGGTTTAGCTGTTTCACGGAGAACAGCAAAGGTTGCTTGCAAGAGTCCAGCGTCTCTAGCTCCAGTTTCAGCTAGCAGTGAAGAATGGATATCGGCTGCGAGACGATTACTTTCACTCATCCGTTCAGGATTGTTGTGCCAATCTTTGTTAATCTTGCTAGGGAAACCAGGTTCATCCTTGTAAGAATAGGTCTGGATACCAAGATTAACGGTCGTATCATTCCCTTTTGCATTGAAATGAAGGCTAATGAAAAAGTCAGCATTGGTCTTGTTGACCATACGAGAACGCTCGGTAATAAAATCAACGTCTATATCACTATCTCGAGAGGTGAGAACGGTATAGCCGAGTCCTTCTAGTCGTTTACGTAGCTTACGATAAACTTGTAGGTTCAATTCTTTCTCAGCTATGCCATAGTAATAAGCCCCGCGATCCTTACCACCGTGTCCTGGATCGAGAAAGATAGTTTTAGAGTAATGTCCTTTTTGAAAACCTTGTGCTAATTCACGAACCCATTTTCCATTCCCTTGGAAGAGCTGATTTTTACCATCCACAGCATAGGTTCCTGTGACATATACACCATCGTCCTTAAGATAGTACCAAGCTTGATAGTCTGGGTCATAAATCCATTCCTTGTGGGCCATGTAGCCACCAGATTTTAGATAGTAGGAACCAATCCATTGTTTTTGGGCATAGCGTCCGCCAGATTTTAGGTAAAAGCAACTAGAGTAGCTTTGGTCGTAGACCCATTCCTTATCTGCCATAGCACCGCTGGATTTGAGGTAGTAATCGCCTTTCCAGACATTGGCCAACATTCTACCGTAGCCATCAAAAGCATACCACTTGCCATTGATTTGGCTCCATTGGTTGGATAAATATTTACCAGAACCATTGATATAGTACCAATTATTTCCCATTTGGTACCAGCTGTTTTCAAGCAAGTAGCCATGACTATCAAAGAAATAACCATCATAGAGAGTATCTGTAAATTTGACCCCAGTTTGACTATAAAAAGTCCACTTGTTCCCCTCTTTTACCCAGCCAGTCTGTATAGGTTGATTAGGTTTGGTTTCCCTAGAAAGAGAAGGTTTGCTTTCTTGCTCACTTGAACTAGCTGTGCTCGACGAAGTTTCTGTACTAGCTTGAGAACTACTAGTAGAATTGCTAGTGGAAGTATTTATTGAGCTACTAGTTGAACTAGTTATAGGGGCAGTAGTGGAATGACTCGTATCGTCAGCAAAAACGACTTGGCTGGATAAGCCAAGAACAGCCAATGCTAAAAGTGTCAGTCTTTTGTGTGATTTCATATGATTTGCCTTTCTAGAAAGATGAAAATTCAGTAATTATCGTAAAAAAACTGTTTATATTACCATTATACACTAAAAAAATTAGAAAATTACTAAAATATCAAATCTTTTCTTATTGAAAAAGAAGAAAGTATTTTCATTTTACTAACTTTTAGAGTAGCCTATATTTCAAAAAAGTTAGATGAAAATCAGATAATTATATTTTTTAAGTTTGAATCTTATTCTATCATCTGTCCCAACAAATTGAATAGCTTCAGAATCCTCTTTTTCTAGTTTTCATATTCTTAAAAAAGTGATAAAATGGTAGGAAGAATTGGAGAGTAGAGATGCCAAAAGAAGTGAATTTAACAGGCGATGAGGTTGTCGCTTTAACGCAAAAATATTTATCAAAAGAAGATGTTGCTTTTGTACATAAAGCCTTGGTCTATGCTGTTGAATGCCACAGTGGCCAGTATCGGAAATCTGGCGAACCCTACATTATTCACCCTATCCAAGTGGCAGGTATTTTAGCAAAACTCAAGCTGGATGCTGTAACGGTAGCTTGCGGTTTCTTGCATGATGTGGTGGAAGATACAGATGCGACTTTGGACGATTTGGAAAGAGAGTTTGGTCCTGATGTGAGGGTAATCGTCGATGGGGTTACCAAACTTGGTAAGGTCGAGTACAAATCTATCGAGGAGCAATTAGCGGAAAACCATCGCAAGATGCTTATGGCCATGTCTGAGGACATCCGTGTTATCTTGGTCAAACTGTCAGATCGCTTGCACAATATGCGGACCTTGAAACATCTTAGAAAAGACAAGCAGGAGCGCATTTCCAAAGAAACCATGGAAATCTATGCCCCACTTGCCCATCGTTTGGGGATTTCCAGTGTCAAATGGGAATTGGAAGACTTGTCTTTCCGTTATCTCAACCCAACGGAGTTTTATAAGATTACCCATATGATGAAGGAAAAGCGCAGAGAGCGTGAAGCCTTGGTGGATGAGGTAGTCACAAAATTAGAAAACTATACGACAGATCGTCACTTGAAAGGGAAGATTTACGGTCGTCCCAAGCATATTTACTCGATTTTCCGCAAAATGCAGGATAAGAGAAAACGCTTTGAGGAAATCTATGACTTGATTGCTATTCGTTGTATTTTAGATACCCAAAGTGATGTTTATGCCATGCTTGGTTATGTGCATGAGCTTTGGAAGCCAATGCCTGGTCGTTTCAAAGACTATATCGCTAATCGCAAGGCCAATGGTTATCAGTCTATCCATACGACTGTTTATGGGCCAAAAGGGCCGATTGAATTCCAGATTCGAACCAAGGCCATGCATGAGGTGGCTGAGTATGGGGTTGCGGCTCACTGGGCTTATAAGAAAGGCATTAAGGGGCAGGTTAACAGCAAGGAATCTGCTATTGGAATGAACTGGATCAAGGAGATGATGGAGCTCCAAGACCAGGCTGATGATGCCAAGGAATTTGTGGACTCTGTCAAGGAAAACTATCTGGCTGAGGAGATTTATGTCTTTACTCCAGATGGAGCTGTCCGTTCCCTTCCAAAAGATTCAGGACCGATTGACTTTGCCTATGAAATCCATACAAAAGTCGGAGAAAAAGCGACGGGTGCCAAGGTCAATGGTCGCATGGTTCCACTGACAACCAAGCTCAAGACAGGGGATCAGGTTGAAATTGTCACCAATCCGAACTCCTTTGGACCAAGTCGTGACTGGCTCAATATGGTCAAGACCAGCAAGGCGCGTAACAAGATTCGTCAGTTCTTTAAAAACCAAGATAAGGAATTGTCTGTCAACAAGGGGCGTGAAATGTTGATGGCCCAGTTTCAAGAAAACGGCTATGTGGCCAATAAATTTATGGACAAGCGCCACATGGACCAAGTTCTACAAAAGACCAGCTATAAAACAGAAGAATCCCTCTTTGCGGCTATTGGTTTTGGAGAAATCGGTGCCATTACCGTCTTTAACCGTCTGACTGAAAAGGAACGTCGTGAAGAAGAACGTGCCAAGGCCAAGGCGGAGGCAGAAGAACTTGTCAAGGGTGGCGAAGTTAAGGTTGAAAACAAAGAAACCCTCAAGGTCAAGCATGAGGGTGGTGTGGTCATTGAAGGTGCTTCAGGTCTCCTAGTGCGGATTGCTAAGTGTTGTAATCCTGTTCCTGGTGATGATATTGTCGGCTATATTACCAAGGGTCGTGGTGTGGCTATTCACCGTGTAGACTGTATGAACCTGCGCGCTCAAGAAAACTATGAGCAACGTCTCCTTGATGTGGAGTGGGAAGATCAGTATTCAAACTCAAATAAGGAGTATATGGCTCATATCGATATCTATGGTCTCAACCGTACAGGACTGTTGAACGATGTACTGCAAGTTCTTTCAAACACAACTAAGAATATCTCAACAGTCAATGCCCAACCAACCAAGGATATGAAGTTTGCTAATATTCATGTTTCCTTCGGTATTGCCAACCTCTCGACGCTGACTACGGTCGTGGACAAGATTAAGAGTGTGCCAGAAGTTTACTCTGTCAAACGGACTAACGGCTAATTGTCCTAGCTCTCACTAGAAAGGCTATTATGAAAATCATTATCCAACGGGTTACAAAATCCCAAGTGAGTATCGAAGGTCAGGTTCAGGGAAAAATCAATCAAGGTCTCTTATTGCTGGTTGGTGTAGGACCAGAGGACCAAGAGGAAGATTTGGACTATGCTGTGAGAAAGCTTGTCAACATGCGGATTTTTTCAGACGCAGAAGGCAAGATGAACCTGTCTGTCAAAGATATTGAAGGAGAAATCCTCTCTATTTCTCAGTTTACCCTCTTTGCGGATACTAAGAAAGGCAATCGTCCAGCCTTTACAGGTGCAGCAAAACCTGATATGGCATCAGACTTCTATGATGCTTTCAATCAAAAATTAGCGCAAGAAGTGCCCGTTCAGACAGGTGTCTTTGGAGCGGATATGCAGGTTGAGCTGGTCAATGATGGGCCAGTTACCATTATCCTTGATACTAAAAATAGATAAGAAAGACCAAGCCCAGCTGGCTTGGTTTTTCTTATCTATTACAAAATACTCGAAAATGAAATCTGTTCCTGATAGGCCTTTGGGAAATCTTGTTTCAGGCTTTGGCTTATGCGATAGGAAGGAATGAGATGTCCTAGGATGAGGAGAGTTCCCTGAAGGCAAAGTGGGATACCCCTTAAAAACAGCAAGGAGAGAATGATCAGGCTATCCCATAGAAGGATTTGTAAGGTAAAACGCCAGAATCTTGGTCTAATCTGGGAATAGAGGTGACTAAAGTGGTCACAAAGTTGGTTAGAAAGATAGGTCAGTAGCACAGGATGAAAGAAAATGAGCCAACCGCTATAAATCAAAATCCAATCCCAAGTAAGTCCCTCTTTAAATGTCAAAAATGCCAGCATAATTCCATCAATGATAAGGAGTTGAATGGTTTTGATAGAGATGATTTTTTTCATGCTAAAACCTCCTTTTCCTTAGAGACACTCCCATAAAGAGATGTGTTTATCGTAAAAATCTGGATAGTGTTCTCTTAGGTAGTCAGCCGTCATATAATATAAAGTAGAATGACAAGCAGTGATGATTGGCATAAGAGAGTAAAAACGCTGAGAACTAATGAAGGCTAAGAGGACAAAAAATAGAAAATCAATGGAGAGAACCCCTAAATAGTAGAAGCGAATCTTTTTATTGATTTGAGGATAAATCTCAGCGAATCGATGTTTGAGTTGGACAAGCAAGCGAAATAGCAGGAGTCCCTGAGCAAGGATGAAAATAAAACCAGTGAGCAAGAGCCATTCTAAAGCTGTCTCGGGTCTAGTGGTAAAAAATGCAAATAGTAGCAAATCGATGACTGCAATTGCTGTAAAATGGATTCTAAAGAGTTTTTTCATGACAAGACCTCCCTCTTTTATCTAGCTTCATTCTACTCCAAAAGAATGGGAGTTACAAGTAAAATGATAAAAAATTTTAGTAAGGAGATTCTGTTAGATTCCTTTATTTGATTTCCCTCTTATTGTTCCACCTCTTCATCATTCCAGACAAATAAAGCTCCGATTGCATTGAGGATATAAAAGATATATTTTCCGATATTGGCAAAATTTCCTTGAATGCCAGCCTTTGTCAGTTGAACGAAATTGTAAATCAACCAAAAACCCCACTGAGTTGTTAGTTTCAATGCGTTAAAAGCATTGGCAATGAGGGACAGTGCAAAGGCAATAGTTGTTACGTAGGCAAGGAGATTCATCTTTCCTCCATAGCCGATATAGTTGGTCACAAAGGCAAAGAGGAAGGCGATGATGGAAATGATGATGGCCGCCAATTTTAGCTGTTTTTGGCTCATTTGGTTGGGTCTGCCTTCTTGCGAAGCTTCCCATTTCTTAATAGCAAAGGTATAAATGAGGAAGGTGACGGGATAGGTGATAATAGCCGCCTTATTTCCAAGGATATAATCAATAGCACCGGACAAAATGGTATTAACAATACCAAAGTAATTTCCCCATTTGCTTAATTTCCCCGTGAAACGAGTGGACAACATGGAAATCCCAACGTTGGTTACGGAAATCAATCCAAAGGGTACAAGAGCTGTCCATGGTCCCCAGTCTACGAATTTATCGAGGCGGGAGTTGAGGTAACCAGATGCAATCGCAATCCCAACGACTAAAGCAACCCCAAAGAGGTCAAACCATTTAGATGTAGCAAAAATTTTTAGTGATTTTTTCATAGTTTAAACTATCTTTCTTTTTTTTACAAATATTCTACAATTAAATGAAAGCAAAATCAAATGATAGAAATAAAACCCTGAAAATAAAACTTTCAGGGTTGGTTGGGGGACTTGAGAAATTAGTTGATTTTCTCGACATAGAGTTGTTTTGCAATGTCCATATTCACTTGTAAATCCTCGTCTTTACTAAGGATAGTAAAGGTGTTACTGAAGCCATCAAACTGCTTGACTTGGAGCGGATCACCGATGCGAAGTGAGTGCTTATCCAGATAATGGAGAATGTCAAAACTATCGTGCACCCGAGTCAGGCGGTAGGCGCCAGCTTCCTTGATATCAGCTAGTGGCAGGTTATTGATTTCAACTAAGAGTTCTCCCTTGACAGGAATAGTTCCTCCATGAGGACAGGTCTTGGGAAATCCTAGCAATTTATCCAGTCTTTCCACGAACAGGTCAGAGACAGTATGTTCCAAGACCTCAGCTTCCTCGTGAATCTGGTCACTTGTATAGTCTAAATGATGGACTAGAAAAACTTCAATCAAGCGATGCTTACGATAGAGCTCAGAGACCAATTTGAGGCCGAGGTCAGTCAGTAGATAGCCACATTCCTTGTCCTTAAGGATGAGGTTTTCGCTCTTCATCCGTTTAATCATTTCAGTTACGGCAGGGGGAGAGACTTGCATGCGAGCCGCAATTTCCTTGTTGGTGATTTTATGCAAATCTATGCCAATTTCATAAATACATTTTAGATAGTCTTCTTTATTCGGGGTCATTCGCTTCCTCTTGTCTAATATCTATATCTAGTATATCAAAAAAAGCTAGATTTCTCTAGCTGTGACTTTTTATGTTATACTTATTGCAAGAGAAAAAACGAGGAGATGGATATGACGAAAATAGCTCTTCTTTCAGATATTCATGGTAATACCACTGCTTTAGAGGCAGTTTTAGCAGATGCGCGGCAGCTAGGAGTGGATGAATACTGGCTTTTGGGAGACATTCTCATGCCAGGGACAGGGCGTAGAAGGATTTTGGATTTGTTGGCTCAACTACCGATTACGGCTAGAGTTTTGGGAAACTGGGAAGACAGTCTTTGGCATGGTGTCCGCAAGGAATTGGATAGTACTCGTCCCAGTCAACGCTATCTCTTGCGCCAGTGCCAGTATGTTTTAGAGGAAATTTCCCTAGAAGAAATTGAACTGCTCCACAATCAACCACTCCAGATTCATCGTCAGTTTGGTGATTTGACGGTGGGAATTAGCCATCATCTTCCTGATAAGAACTGGGGGAGAGAGTTGATTCATACTGGAGCGCAAGAGGATTTTGACCGCTTGGTGACCAATCCGCCTTGTGATATTGCTGTTTATGGTCATATTCACCAGCAGTTGCTTCGTTACGGGACTGGTGGGCAATTGATTGTTAATCCGGGTTCAATTGGCCAGCCTTTCTTTCTAGATACCCAGTTGCGGAAGGACTTGCGAGCCCAGTATATGATTTTAGAGTTTGATGACAAGGGCTTGGTAGATATGGACTTCCGACGGGTGGACTACGATGTGGCAGCTGAATTGCAGTTGGCTAAAGACCTCAAACTTCCCTATTTTGAGGTTTATTATGAAAGTATAGTCAATGGTATCCATCATACTCATCATCAGGAATTTCTGAGAGAATTGGCCCAGAAAGAGGGCTATGATAGGGAATTAGATGCTTGGTTGAAAAGTGGTAATAATTGACATTACAACCAAAAAGGGTATAATAAAAGAAAGAGAAGAGTAGAGGTAGGCTAGCCTCGTAAAAAGGAGAAGAGTATGCAAATTCCAAGTAGATTTACCATTGCGACTCATATGCTGATAATCATTGCCCTCAAGGGGAAGGAAAGCAAGGTGACCAGTGATTTTCTGGCTGCTAGTGTCGGGGTCAATCCTGTCATTATCAGAAAGACCTTGTCCCAGTTGAAGAAGGCAGAGTTGATTTCAGTAGCGCGCGGAACAGGGGGAACAGAGATTGTTAAGGATCTCAAAGACATTAGTCTATTAGATGTTTATCAAGCGGTTGAGTGTCTTGGAAAGACTGGTCAACTCTTCAGTTTTCATGACAACCCGAATCCAAATTGCCCAGTTGGAGCTCATATTCATGATGTTTTGGATCAAAAATTGGAGAGAATCCAGCTGGCTATGGAGGCTGAACTCGGTCAGACCAGTTTAGAACAAGTCGTGACCGATGCAGAGAGTCAGATGAAGGATTGAGAGGGATAGATGCCCTCTTTTTTTCTTTGGATAATTATGATAGAATGAACTCATAAAAGGAGGAAGAAATGTATCTCGTTATAGGAATTGTATTAGCCTTTATAGTGTCATTTTGGAAGGATAATAGAAGTTTGTGGAATCCAGTATTATTCTTATTATCCCTCATTTCCAGTTATTTTTATCTAGGCTACCTTTTTTATCAAAATGGGTATGAGAAGATTCATTTCGCTTTTTTTATATTTCCCTTTATTTTACTTCCTTTTTTGCTTTTTCTAAGTGGCATCTTTCTAATCTATAATGGGGTCATTTTGTTGAAGCGAGAGGGACGTTCAAAGGCTAATTATCTCTCCATGCTCCTTGGAATAGTCATTTTGCTATTTTTTGCTTTGATGTCATTTCGATTGGGAGGACGACATGAATTATTTTACACCAATCACTTTCTAAATATTTTATTTGTATTCATTTTCTACTCTTATTTTATTTTTGGCTTTGCTTTTACGGGTTTTATGCTGTACTCTATCTTGTATCTCTTTATTCCTAAGAAGAAGCATTATGATTTTATTATCATTCATGGTGCAGGTTTGTTAGACGGAGAAAAGGTAACACCTTTGCTGAAGAAGAGAATTGATAAGGCAGTAGAAGCTTACTACAAGTCTAAAAATTCTAACATAAAAATTATTGCCAGCGGTGGTCAAGGAGGAGATGAGAAGATTTCTGAAGCGCAGGCTATTACAAACTATCTGCTTGAAGAGACAGATGTTCCCCAAGATGCGATTATTCTGGAGGATCAATCAAGGACTACCTATGAGAACCTTCTCTTTTCTAAGGAACTTGGCGAGAAACTGGTAGCCAAACCTCAATTTCTCTTTGTAACAAATGACTATCATGTTTTTCGTACCAGTACCTATGCGCGTAAGTTAAATATGAAGGGAGATGGCCTCGGATGTAGGACGGCAGGCTACTACATACCATCTGCTTTTATTCGGGAGTACGTAGCGCTCTGTGTTAAGATGAAATGGCTTTTCCTTGCCTTTTATGTCCTGCTATCAGTCCTCATTTTGATAGCCTACAAAGGGATTATTTGGTAGTTAGATTTTATTTAAAAAGACTTAGAATGCACATGAAAGTATGTATTCTAGGTCTTTTGTTTTGTATACATTTAATTTTCAAGAGTATTATCTATTCTTCCAGGCTTGGTAACGGGTATCAATCAATAATTGGGTAAGGCGACCCATAGTTTTCCTTTCTTCTGGAGTGAGGGATTGAGCTTGGACAAAGAGATGATGAATGTGTTCAAGCGCCTTTAAGGAAGACAGGTCATTGATGGAGCTAATCCCAGCATCTAGAATGGTGCCAAAGAAGAGGTCGAAGTAGAGCTGGAGTTCCTCGTCAGGGACTGTGGCCACCCACTCCTTGAAGGTTGTGTCGACTTGTTGGCTATCACTGTTGGTCTTATCCAGTTGGACGAAGCGTTTGTCCTCAATCTGCCAACTAAAGGTATCGTGCTGGGCGATACCACCTAAGGCAGTACTGTGCACGATGATTTGGCGGTTAGGAATTTCCATCATCATACCGATAATGGATCCTTGAGGGATGAAGACCTTGGTTCTATCCATTATCCTTTGATAGCCCTCGGTTTGTGTCAGTTCTTTGTGGAGACCAGGCGCATCAAAGGTATAAACTGCTGTGATTTGATTTTGTAAGCTTTGCTCAATTTGACTAGCAGCATAGATGGCTAGATTTCCTCCCTTGGAATGCCCGGCCAGAATGACCTTTTGCTTAGGATGTTGGACAAGAAAGTTCTTTAAATAGCGAAGGGCGTGCTTTTGAGCAGGAATTTCCTTCATATAGGTTAGGTGGAAATCTTCCTTCCAGCCAATGATACTGTCATCTGTCCCACGAAAGACAATCAGATAGGTGTCGAGAGTGAGGCGGTAGGTCATAGCCGCAAATTGTTTTTGCAGTTCAGGGTCGATGTCATTAATAAAATGGGAGAGTTTGCAATTTTTGAAGCGCTTGTGTTGAGCTAGTTCATCTAATAGCTGGAGGCGATTTTTGCTGGTCAACATGTTAGATTCTCTTGGGACCTGAGGTGCCAGGTCTAAAAGTCGCATAGGAGTTGTGGAGACCAAATTATCAAAGGAGAGGTAGGTGATTTCTGTTAAGGCTAGAATGTCTAACTCATTTAAAGGAAGATCGTAAAAGGAATCGTGTGCGACATCTTTCAGGTAGTCAAAAATATTGGTCATAAGAACTCCTTTCTTTTTATTTATCTTATCACAATCACATATAATTTACTAGTTGGTTTGTACGAGCTCTCTACATACTGACCTATAATGGTATGATTCAGACACATAGAAGACAGTTTGCTTTTATTTCAAACCTCTAAACATACTTGTTTGTATCTGTTTGGTGTCAATCCCATTCTCTTTTAAGAAATTCTTCATCTCATTTATATCATCAGGTTGGCCGGTTAAGAGATAAATAGCTTGGTTACCGTATTTCACAACCGCATTTTTTAAAAATGCTTGGCTTTGAGAAAAGGTTTCGCTAGTTTTATAAGTTAGATTCGGATTATTCTTACTAAGCTCTCTTAACTCATTATCAAAAATGTTTACTCCTTTGTCTAAATGATTAAGAATGATGGAGCGCTTACTAGCCCACTCTTTCACAACTGGACGTAGAGTAGAAATACCGACATCAGAGGCAAAACAAACCAGTGCTTGGTCATTGTCTTTAACAGATAAAGATGACTCCAGCCAACTCATCTCAATTTTACTACCAGCTGGTAAATGTGTTAAGGTTTCCTTAAACACGCTACCACTATTATGGGTTACAATAAGAATTTCATCCTCATCAGGAGTGGAAGCAAGGGTTAGCCATCGGCTAGCCTGATCCTCCTTTACTGGACTTTTGTCTAGACCAAACGAACTGTCAGGAAGCTTAAACTGAGCATAGGAGCTAGCTTTCCATATTTGATTTTTTGGTTTTGTGATGTGAACTAAATACAAATCTCCGCTGGGATTTTCAATGGATTTTATCGATAAAGTTTGACTTCGTCCAAGATAGGTAATGATTCCCCAAGATATAAAGCCGAGTACTCCAAGTGTAGTTAGAATAATTATGAACATTTTTTTCCCTCGTTTCATTTTTAACTCCTATAGTGTAGTAATTTGCTATGAATGAATAATATTTTTTTTCATTCAATAATTTCCAAAAAATAAAGAAAAGATTTCTTTATTTCAGTATTCCTTTAATGAAGTTGGTTGCTAGTATTTCTACAGTTTTGCTAATATCTGGAAAATCATTTTCTGTGATATGCATATCCATGTAGTAAAATAGGTTGTAAACTTGTAAAATATCTTGAATTTTTTCTGGAGAATGGCCTACAGCCTGCAAACGATGAGTAAAGGTTTTCACGAGAAATTGATGAAATGGATTCGTGACTTTCCCTTCTTCTGAGGAATAGTAGCTATGCAACTCATCTGCTATGGCAGGATTGTACCATTCTGCAAGGATTTTATTGGAAGAAACGAGTGCTCTGGATTGAGCAAAGAGTTGACTAATAAGATCAATCATATCAATTTCCCAATCCAGTTCTTCGATCATAGTTTGGCGAACACGGTTGTTTTCATCAATATAGATATCTAAAAAAATAGCCTCTTTACTTTCGTAATAGTTATAAAAAGATCCGACTGCCATATGAGCTTGTCTAGCAATTTCTGAAATTCCTGTCGCCTTGTATCCTTTTTTTGAAAAAACTTCATAAGCTGCGGATTTCAAAGCCTGTTTTTTGTCCAATTTGATTCACCTCTTTTCTGAATGAATATTAAATATTGTTCATTCATATCTTAACAAATCTTTTTCAGATTGTCAATCTGAAAGCTAGAACTTTTTACGGATACCACTTGATAAGGAGCTTTTCAATGTTAGAAGAGTATAGAGTGTCGTTTTAACTACACTCAAGGTTTGGAAGAATAGATATAAATTTTGGTTAAGGGGATGGATAAAAGAACTGAAATGAGGGTTGAAAAAATTAAAAATAAATGGGTAGTGCTGGCACTATGTCTGAAAATAAGGTATGATATCAATGGGGTTATTCACTATCTGTTTTTGAGCTGTTGTGACAAGGAAATATCAAAAAAGTATTAGATACTAAGCCCTCTATTTATACTAAAGGATTTAAGACTCCTAAAATTAGCAAAGGAGAATCAGATGCACAAGATTTTATTAGTAGAAGATGATCAGGTCATTCGTCAACAAGTCGGGAAAATGCTCTCTGAATGGGGATTTGAAGTGGTCTTGGTAGAAGACTTTATGGAAGTTTTGAGTCTATTTGTTCAGTCGGAACCTCATCTGGTCCTCATGGATATTGGTTTGCCCTTGTTTAATGGTTATCACTGGTGTCAGGAAATTCGCAAGATTTCCAAGGTACCCATCATGTTTCTGTCTTCCAGAGACCAGGCTATGGATATCGTCATGGCGATCAATATGGGGGCGGATGACTTTGTGACCAAGCCTTTTGACCAGCAGGTTCTTTTAGCCAAGGTTCAGGGCTTGTTACGCCGTTCCTATGAGTTTGGGCGTGACGAGAGTTTACTGGAATATGCCGGTGTGATCCTCAATACCAAATCCATGGATTTACATTATCAAGGCCAAGTCTTAAATTTGACCAAGAATGAATTCCAGATTTTACGAGTTTTGTTTGAGCATGCGGGCAATATCGTAGCACGTGATGACCTGATGCGGGAACTTTGGAACAGTGACTTTTTCATTGATGATAATACCCTCTCAGTTAATGTGGCTCGTTTGCGTAAAAAATTGGAAGAGCAGGGCTTGGTAGGATTTATCGAGACCAAGAAAGGGATAGGGTACGGACTGAAGCATGCTTGATTGGAAACAATTTTTTCTAGCCTATCTGCGTTCCCGTAGTCGTCTGTTTGTCTATCTGATTTCTTTGACGTTTCTGGTCTTACTCTTTCAGTTTTTATTTGCCAGTTTAGGAATTTACTTTCTCTACTTTTTCCTCTTGTGTTGCTTTGTAACCATTTTATTTTTCGCTTGGGACATATTGGTGGAAATGCAGGTCTATCGCCAGGAACTTCTCTATGGGGAAAGGGAAGCCAAATCTCCATTGGAAATAGCCTTGTCTGAGAAACTAGAAGCGCGTGAGATGGAACTCTATCAGCAGAGGTCAGATTCAGAAAGAAAACTGACGGATTTGCTGGATTACTATACCTTGTGGGTGCATCAGATTAAGACCCCCATTGCAGCCAGTCAACTCTTAGTTGCAGAAGTAGCCGACCGCCAACTGAAGCAGCAATTAGAACAGGAAATTTTCAAGATTGACTCCTATACCAATCTAGTTTTACAGTACCTGCGTTTAGAAAGTTTCCATGATGATTTAGTCTTAAAGCAGGTTCAAATAGAGGACTTGGTTAAGGAAATAATTCGTAAATACGCTCTTTTCTTTATTCAAAAAGGACTAAATGTCAATCTACATGACCTTGATAAAGAAATCGTGACGGATAAGAAGTGGCTACTAGTGGTCATTGAACAAATTATCTCAAATAGTCTCAAGTACACCAAGGAAGGTGGTCTGGAGATTTATATGGAAGGCCAGGAACTCTGTATCAAGGATACGGGAATCGGGATAAAAAACAGTGATGTCCTCCGAGTCTTTGAACGTGGCTTCTCAGGATATAATGGACGCCTAACTCAGCAGTCATCTGGACTTGGCCTCTATCTATCTAAGAAAATTTCTGAAGAACTGGGGCACCAGATTCGTATCGAGTCTGAGGTTGGAAAAGGAACGATAGTGCGGATTCAGTTTGCTCAAGTAAACTTAGTCCTTGAGTGAGAAGAGACAATGAGTTTTTACCCAATCTCTTTTTGCTATATTTCAGGATATTTGAAGACTGTTTTTTACAAAACCAATAATAGAATTTTTAATACGGAATATAGTATAAATACTGGTTCAAAGTGAAGTTTTGTATGCTTTATACTTTTGTTGAGTATAAAATCTATAAACTAAGGGTGAATTACAAAAATTAATTTGAGATGAAGTGAATTGTAGACTTGGGAAATGTCTCCTATTCGATTTCAGAATGAATCGTTGATACAGGATTAAAAGAACTGCAGCTTTCTTTTTATTTTGAATGAGATAGGTGTATATAGATTTGTGTAACTGGTGTAGAACTGTTTCCAAGAATTTATTGAATGTATCGAATACACACATCCTATTGATTTTGAACCAGTTTTTAATTTCTAAATGTTATAATAGTTTTATCAAGTAAAAGGAGACTACCATGATTGGAGACAATATAAAATTCTTACGAAAATCACATAATCTGATATAACCAGAATTTTCACGGATTGTGGGTGTGTCACGAAATAGCCTAAATCGTTAGAAAAACTGAAAAAGCTTACTTTCAATAGAAGTGTTGGAAATATTCATTTTACATCTATCAAAGAAACATGGGATAGACCTATATTTTACAAAATAGCAAATTATATTTTGAATGATAGTAAAAACTGCAGAACTTGTGTGATTTACAATTATTGCACTCAATGTCTGAGTATCGCACTATCTGAAATAAGGAATAGTAGAGATTGTTCTGAGATATGTAAAAAAACGCATTAGCAAGGAGTATCGTATATGCTACCATATCTTAAAACTATTAGATGGTATCTCTTCTTTAATTTTCTTTTTGGTGTAGTATCGAATATCTGCACAGCTTTGTTACCGTATTTCACGCAGGCATTAATCAAAGGGGATTATCAAGTAGCTCTATATGGTTACTCTATGTCAGTGGCAGGCTATTTGAGTTGTAACTATATCCAAATGATACTTGATTGGAAGCAGGGGATTATCTTTTCGACTACTTTGAAAAATGAGTGGTTTCGTTCACTTCTGGGACTCAGTCACCACGATTTCAAGCAGAAAACAGTAGCAGAGTATATTTCCTATCAATCTAATGACCTAGATTCGTTGGAAAAGGATTACCTTCCTCCATTGATGAGTTTTATCAAACAAATTTTACGTATCATCATTTACGCTTTCATTATTAGCAGAACAATTAATCCTATTGTATCACTGATTTTAATCTTTTCCACTGGAATTAGTATTCAAATTCCTAAAATCGTTGGGAAGTTGACCGCTAATCGTAGACAGGTTTACTTGAAAAAACAAGGAGATTACTATCGAACTTTGGAGGATTTGCTCATGGGACATCATTTGGTAAATAAACTAACTATGTCGCATTTTTTGAATCAACAAAAGAGTTCTCTAAAGAATTTGCAGGATAAGTATTTTAAGTATGGTTTGACAAAAATTACAGGCATCTTATTGACAGGTGTTTCTTTTGAATTCATTAGTCTTGTTCTGTTTATTTATTTAGCCTACTCTCTATCTCACCAGCAACTCGGTATTCCTGAGGTGGTGGCGAGTTTCGGATATATTAATGCTTTTTCTGAACCAATACAGGAAATCCTTTATGATTTACAAATGTTAGAGTCCGTAAAGCCTGTAATCAAGAGTTTTCAAAACATTGTTGGGAGACCCGTTTCAGTTCAAGCACCTCAACATTCTTTTGATACGATTACTTTGAAAAACATTTCCAAACAACTGGGAGAATCAAAATTGATAATTACTTCCGCTACGATTCAAAAAGGGGATAAAATTGCGCTTATTGGTAAGAATGGGTCTGGAAAAAGTAGTCTTCTCAACATTTTAAATGGAACAGATGAAGATTTTGAAGGACAAATTGTGCTAGATGGGCTTGTTTTGGACCATCTTTGGGGAAGATTCGGTATGATTCTGCAACAAGAACATACATTTATTTCGAGTTATGAAAATAATGTAACGCTATTCAATAGTTTCAATGAAAAATTCAGAGAAGAAGATTTTGAAAAAATTCCACCACAATCCCTGTCAGGTGGTCAGCAACAACGAATGTATTTAAATCGTGAGAAAAATCGTAAAAATCCATTGCTTATCCTAGACGAACCTTTCTCTGCCTTGGATACTAATCAGTTTAAAATGGAATTGGAAAGAGTTCTGGAACTACCAAGTGCCGTCATTGTTACTTTACATCGCCAAAACGAATTATTAAGTAAGTTTGACCAAGTTTGGGAAATTAAGAATGGAGAACTTGTAATTTTGAAATAGCTAAATTATAAAGAATAAAACGCATAGTATCAAGGTTCAGGAGATACCGTTTTTCCTTCTTCGGATAAGGAAACAAAAATTTCTTGCTTCATCTATCTATTCAATTGATAGATTTCTTCGAAGAAAGACTGTAAAATTTTTGATATAATGTTAAGGATGGACTGACGGATATTTAAAGGATAATTTTCAAAAGAATAACAGGTGAGAAGAAAAATATGTAAGATTGGACAGAAGTCTCTCTACCATCATCCATGCAGAAACAAAATTATACGAAATAAAAGGAGTAACCAATGACTGGAAACTATTCAACACGTGAATACCGTGAGAAATTATATGATGATCTTCATGTTCGATTAAGAGATACAGTGATTTTGATGTGTGCGATTTTTATTGCCTCTATTGGCCTAAATATGAATTCAACAGCTGTCATTATTGGAGCCATGCTGATTTCCCCTCTTATGACACCGATTGTTGGACTGGGGTTTGGTGATGGAGATCATGTCCTATCTTCACTTTGATTATTGGAAAAAAACGGCTCGGTCAGGAGCTAGTATGAATAAGGAGAACAAATGAAACGTTTAAAAATGTTATGGCATATTATGCAGGTTACGGGTTTTACTCGGTTTGCTCTGAGTTTTGTGACCTTTGTTTTTGGGTCAGGAGGCGTGCTTTTCCTAGTTGAACCTGCTATCACAAATTACGGAGACGGTCTTTGGTATGCTTTTGTGACTTCGACGACTGTCGGCTACGGGGATCTCCTAGCTGTGACCTTGATTGGAAGGATTACCAGTGTCTTCTTGACGATTTATGGGCTCATATTTTTTGGCTGTTTATCAGCTGTTATTTTTAATTATTATACCAATTTAAATAAGGAAAGAGGAGAGGACAAATGACTGCCAATTATTCAACACGGGAATACCGTGAGAAATTATATGATGATCTTCATGTTCGATTAAGAGATACAGTGATTTTGATGTGTGCGATTTTTATTGCCTCTATCGGACTAAATATGAACTCAACAGCTGTCATTATTGGAGCCATGTTGATTTCACCTCTCATGACACCGATTGTTGGACTGGGATTCGGTTTAGCTATTTTTGATACGCGTTTAATCAAGCAATCTCTAGAGGTTTTATTGACTCAAGTGTTGGTCAGTTTGCTTGTCTCGACTCTGTATTTCTGGATTTCTCCCTTGTCTTATGCAAGTAGCGAGTTGATTGCACGAACCTCTCCAACCATTTGGGATGTCCTCATTGCTATTGCTGGTGGGATTGCTGGTGTGATCGGTTCAAGGAAAAAAGAAGCAAACAATATCGTGCCAGGAGTAGCCATTGCTACAGCTCTGATGCCGCCTATCTGTACTGCTGGCTATGGTTTAGCTAATGGGAATGTACGATTTTTATTGGGGGCTCTCTATCTTTTCTTGATCAACTGTGTCTTTATCATGCTAGCCAACATTGTTGGAACAAGAATTTTGATGAGAAAATCTCCTTTAACTTCATTTAAAGAGCTGAGCATTAAAATGAGAATTGGCTTGATATCTTTGATTGTATTGTTGATTCTTCCAGCTAGCTATTCGGCAGTTACTCTGACAATAGAACAAGCGCGCAAAGAAGGGATCAAACAGTTTGTAGGAAAAGAGTTCGCCAATTATACGGTTATTAATCAAGTCTACAAGTCAAGTAACAATGAATTGGTCTTGACGGTTGTTGGAGATCCGATTTCAGAAGAAGAATTAGAAACACTCCACCAAAAACAAGCCTCTTACGGTATTCAATCTGTTCAATTGAAAGTGAATCAAGTTCAGAACTCGCCAACATTAGATAGTGAAGCGACCAAGGAATTTTATGAAAACATTGACAAGTATATTGATCAAAAACTCTCTGAAAAAGATTCACAAAAAGATCTCGTAAAAGAAAATGAAGCAGACAAGGATTGAGGATATTGACCTTATCTAACTCATGAAAGCAAATCTTGTGTGGTGGTTTGGTCAATCACTACTAGCTCGGATTAAATAATACTCTTCGAAAATCAAATTCAAACCACGTCAGCGTCGCCTTACCGTACTCAAGTACAGCTTGCGGCTAGCTTCCTAGTTTGCTTTTTGATTTTCATTGAGTAAAAATATAAAAAGCAACAGCTGTTTCAGTTGTTGCTTTTTAGCTAGCTAGGATTTTATCTCTTATTTCTCAACGCGTGATTTGTTGGCGATATCAGCTAGGATAGCTTGAACAAAATCATCTA
The DNA here is from genome assembly GCF_946188615.1 of Streptococcus mitis. Classification (GTDB taxonomy): domain Bacteria; phylum Bacillota; class Bacilli; order Lactobacillales; family Streptococcaceae; genus Streptococcus; species Streptococcus mitis_BZ. The sequence goes on along the minus strand of NZ_CAMHVK010000005.1, from coordinate 35,214 downwards.
CTGAGACAGTTTGTGTTTCTTTTTGGCCGTAGCGACGAACGTTGACTGTTCCGTCTTCCATTTCCTTGTCCCCAACGATTAATTGGTAAGGAATCTTGCTTGTTTGTGAAGCACGGATCTTGAACTGCATTTTTTCATTACGTTCATCTACGTCTGCACGAACACCACGGTCACGGAGTTTTTTAGCTACTTCCCATGCGTAGTCCACGTGTTTTTCGTTAGATACTGGGATGAGGGTTACTTGGTGTGGTGCAAGCCATGTTGGGAAGGCACCCTTGTAGTTCTCAATCAAGATAGCTGTGAAGCGTTCCATAGTTGAGATAACTCCACGGTGGATCATAACTGGACGGTGCTCTTCGCCATCAGCTCCGATGTATTTAAGGTCGAAGCGTTCTGGAAGCAAGAAGTCAAGTTGGATAGTAGAAAGAGTTTCTTCTTTTCCAAGAGCGGTCTTAACTTGAATATCCAATTTTGGTCCGTAGAATGCTGCTTCACCTTCGGCTTCAAAGTAGTCCACGCCCATTGCATCAAGGGCTGCACGAAGCATGGTTTGAGCATTTTCCCACATCTCATCATTATCAAAGTACTTATGAGTATCTTGAGGGTCACGAAGAGAGAGGCGGAAGCGGTATTCAGTCAAGTTGAAATCTTCATAAACATCGATAATCAACTGAAGAGCACGTTGGAATTCTTCTTGGATTTGTTCTGGAGTCACAAAGAGGTGACCGTCGTTGAGTGACATTTCACGTACACGTTGAAGACCAGTGAGGGCACCAGATTTTTCATAACGGTGCATCATACCGATTTCAGCAATACGGATTGGCAACTCACGGTAAGAATGAACATGGTGTTTGAAGACTTGGATGTGGTGCGGACAGTTCATTGGACGAAGGACAAATTCTTCCCCGTCACCCATGTCCATAGTTGGGAACATGTCTTCTTGGTAATGATCCCAGTGACCAGAAGTCTTGTAAAGTTCAACAGAAGCAAGTGGTGGAGTGTATACGTGTTGGTAGCCAGAAGCCAACTCTTTGTCTACGATGTAGCGTTCCAATTCACGACGGATAGTCGCACCATTTGGCAACCAGAATGGAAGTCCTTGACCAACCTCTTGAGAAATCATGAAGAGATCAAGCTCTTTACCAAGTTTACGGTGGTCACGTTCCTTAGCTTCTTCACGCATTTGAAGGTAGTTTTTCAAGTCTTTTTTGTCAAACCAAGCTGTACCGTAGATACGTTGCATCATAGCGTTGTCGCTATTTCCACGCCAGTAAGCACCTGCTACATGGAGAAGGTGGAAGATTTGGATACGGCCTGTTGAAGGGACGTGTGGGCCACGGCAAAGGTCTACATATTCACCCTGACGATAGATAGTCAAACCGCCTTCGTCTTCTGAGTGTTCTTCAATCAATTCCAACTTGTAAGGGTCGTTTTTAAAGATTTCACGTGCCTCGTCTTTAGTCACTTCTTCACGAATTGATGGGAAGTTTTCTTTGACAATTTTTTGCATTTCTTCTTCGATACGAGGAAGGTCTTCGTTAGAGATTTGACCAGCTGTGTTGTCAGTATCGTAGTAGAAACCGTCTTCGATGGCTGGGCCAACTCCCAAGTGAATGTCTGGGAAAAGACGACGAGCTGCTTGGGCAAACAAGTGAGCTGCTGAGTGACGCAAGATTGGAAGGGCATCTTCGTGATCAGGTGTCACAATTTCGATGCTTCCATCTTCAGTGATAGCACGAGTAGTGTCGATGAGTTTGCCGTTGAATTTACCAGCCAAGGCTTTTTTTGCTAGGGAATTGCTGATAGATTGGGCAATTTCAAAAGTTGTAACGCCAGATTCGAATTCACGAACAGCGCCATCTGGGAAAGTAATGTTAATCATGATGTTCTCCTTACTTATATTATTGACGAATGTGTTAACCCTATTCTGAAAACAGGGACAGAGGATTTTGAAAGCTAGAAAAACAAAAAGCGACATCCTCAAAAGGACGTCGCAACGTGGTTCCACCTTCATTTATGTTCCTCAAAAAAGAGGGACACCTCTGATTGGCTCTAACGTGGCCGCCGTTTTATGTTTTCATAAAAAACTCAAGAGTAGTATCAGTTTAGGCTCTCTATGCGTTTCCAGCAACCACGCACTCTCTAGTAGAAAGGGACTAAGTGACTTGTCTCTATGGATTATTATAGCATGATTGTGAGATTTTTCAAGGATTTTGTGAAAGTTTTTTGTTTTTCATTTTTTGTAGAATATGCTTGATGCCAATACCGGAAGCCATGCCCACCAGAGCAAAGATTTCATAGGCTAAAAAGTAAAACCAGATAAATTCACCGAAGGTTATGATAGTAAAGCAAAAGAGCAGTCCGTTACCAATTAACCACCAAAGTGAGAAACGGAAACGGTAGCTATAGAGTAGCGATATAATCAAGATTACCAGAGGTGTAAAGAAGAGAAGATTGTTTATACAGAGTCCCTTGAGTGTAAGGGGGTCAGAAACAACTAGCAAGACCAACTCATAAAGTGGCCAATAAAAGAAAAATATGACCAGATAGTAGGGGAGATGGAAATAGAATCTACGCATGATAATCACCTCGTTTAAAAAAAACAGACAACTTAGATTTCTTGCTATGATTATTATAGCATGTTTAAAACAAGAAAGTAAATCTGTTGACAAAGAAGTTAGTTATTGGTAGAATAGGGATTGTCGTAAAGACAAATAACTTCTTCTTGGTTACAGGCATGCCAACCTGTCACTCGGATGAAGCCAAATAAAAAGGAGAAACATCATGGCAATCTCAAAAGAGAAAAAAAATGAAATCATCGCACAATATGCACGTCACGAAGGTGATACAGGTTCAGTAGAGGTTCAAGTTGCTGTCCTTACTTGGGAAATCAACCACCTTAACGAACACATCAAACAACACAAAAAAGACCACGCTACTTACCGTGGATTGATGAAAAAAATCGGTCGCCGTCGTAACTTGCTTGCATACTTGCGTAAAAACGACGTTAACCGTTACCGTGAGTTGATCAACTCTCTAGGACTTCGTCGCTAATCTGCTTTATTTTCCACTTACATTGCGTTGTCACCTTACCTCGATATACTCAAGTATTATCTTCGGTTACGGTTCCTAGCACTGTAAGGTAAAATAAACCAGAATGATCTCCCTTCGGGGAGATTTTTTTGTTTCACTGAAAGTTTCGTACATTCTTCTTCTCGCCGTCTAGTCTATAAACGTTTTATCCAGCAAGACTGGAGCTCTCTGACTTCAGAGGGCTTTTTTATGTTATCAACTTACCTTGGTATACTCAAGTATTATCTTTGGTTACGGTTCCTAGCACTGTAAGGTAAAATAAACCAGATTCTCTCCCTTCGGGGAGATATTTTTGTTTCACTAAAGTTTTTTGTACAATCTTCGCCTAGTCTATAAACGGTTTATCCAGCAAGAATCATGATGCTAAGGGCGTAAGAAATCCGTATGAAAATAGGGAAACGACACCGTGTTCGATGAACACAAGGAGTTCCATCTTTTTCACTAGGATTTTAGCCCGAGCTCAAATCAGCTCTCTGACTTCAGAGGGCTTTTTATGTTGTCACCTTACCTCGACATACTCAAGTTTAATCTTCGGTTACGGTTCCTAGCACAATAAAACCAACTATATTCATTTGTTCTCATCTTGTTACACAGTTGAAAATATGGTATACTTTTCATGAGAATTTTCTAAATTTTTAAGATTCTATCAAAGGAGGTTTGCATGCTTTCCAAATTTTCTGGAAGCCGACAAGACCAGCAATTTGTGTTACTTTTAGTTATTTTGCTAGGTATTTTAGGGATTTCTCTCTTTCTAGCAGTTTCAATGGGATCTGTTGCGATTGATCTAGGAGATACCTATCGGATTATTTTGAGCAGGTTGGGATTTCCTCTTGAGGTAGGAGAGGTTTCTAAGTCCACTCTTGCCATTGTATGGAACATGAGATTCCCTCGAGTATTGTTAGGTCTGATAGTAGGAGCAGGCCTTTCTATGTGTGGTAGCGTGATGCAGTCCACAGTGAACAATCCTATCGCTGAGCCCTATGTCTTAGGCATCTCTGCGGGTGCAACTCTAGGAGCAACCTTGAGCATCATTCTTGGTTTAAAAGTGATGATTAGCCTTGGAGCTTTTCTTGGAGCTATTTTGGCAACAATTGCTGTCCTCATCATTGCCTCTATGCAGGGAAGGATGACGACTTCCAGTCTGATCTTATCAGGAACGGTGGTTAACGCTCTCTTTCTGGCTTTTTCAAACTTTATTATCTCAGTCGGCGCTAATGCGGACAGTGTGATGACCATTAAGTTTTGGACAATGGGTTCGCTCGCTGGGACTACCTGGTCTGACTTAGTCCTGCCAACTATAGTAGTAGGAATGGCCTTTCTATTTTTCTCTACTCAGTATCGTGTTTTCAATGCGATGATGATGGGAGATGAGGCTGCTTTAACTTTGGGAATTCCCTTACGCTTTTATTGGTATCTTTATGTGACCATGGTGGCTGTGCTAACAGCAGTCTTAGTGGCAACCTGTGGGATTATTGGATTTGTCGGTCTGATTACTCCACATTTAGCTCGAGGGTTAGTAGGAACGAATTACAAGAGGCTTTTTCCTATTGCAACCTTGCTGGGTGCCCTCTTTGTCATTTGGGCAGACGTACTCTCCCGTATCATCATTCCAAACGCAGAGCTTCCAATTGGTATTTTCACAGCCTTGGTAGGTGCTCCCTTCTTTATCTACATTGTTGGAGGTAGGCGAAGGGAGGTGAGGACCTGATATGGACTTGATTTGTCAGGATATCCACTTTGGACTGGGAGAGAAAAAAATCCTCAAAGGAGTTTCTCTTAAGGTTGAAGGGAATCAATTTCACACGATATTAGGACCAAATGGAAGTGGAAAAACCAGCCTGCTTAAACTCCTCTATCGTCAGGAAAAGGCGGAAAAAGGCTTGATAAGCCTAGATGGAAAGCCTCTGGAGCATTGGTCACTCAAAGAAACAGCCAAGCAAATGGCAGTTGTCACCCAGTTTAATCAATTGCAGTTTGATTGTACAGTTGAGGAAATCGTCTTGCTGGGAAGAACTCCCCACCTCTCTTTTTTACAGAAGGAAAAGGAAAGGGATTATGCCCTCGTTCAATATGCTCTTGTCAAGGTGGATATGCTTGAGAAGAAAACTCGTCTCTATTCGTCCCTATCAGGGGGAGAGAAACAGCGAGTCTTGTTAGCCCGCGCCTTGGCGCAAGAACCGACTCTCTTGCTCCTTGACGAACCAACCAATCACTTGGATATCAAGTATCAGCTAGACTTGTTAGCCATTGTGAAGGAGCTCAATATCAATGTTCTAGCTGTCCTGCATGATATTCAACTTGCTTGTCGCTATTCGGATTATCTCTATCTGATGAAAGAGGGGGAAATCCTTTACCAAGGGACTCCAAAGGAGACCATCACCCCTGAGTCATTGCAAACTGTATATGGAGTTCAAAGTCAGGTGACTTGGACCGAGGATCAGCAAGCTATGATTCACTATTTATAAGAATGAAAAGGAAAACAATATGAAAAAAACACTAAGCATTTTACTCGTAACAGTAGCTACCTTAACTTTGGCAGCTTGTGGCAATACTACTACAGAAAAAGCTACCACACAATCTAGCACAGAAACAAGTCAAAAGGCTAAAGCAGAGACGACTTATCCACTAACGGTCAAAACCTATGACGCGAAAGGGAATGAAGTCGAACAAGTCTTTGACAAGGCACCTGAAAAAGTTATCACCAACAATCTTTCAACCACTGAAATCTTATTGGAGTTGGGGTTGAAGGATAAAATTGTTGGCATGCTCAATCCAGACAATGCTGTGACGGACAAATACAAGGACGCGATTGCGACTATTCCTCAAATTGGGGATAAAAAAACAGTCTCACAAGAGACAGTCCTTTCTTATGAGCCAGACGCTGTGATGGGTCGAAACATGATGTTTTCTGAAAAATCCTTGGGGACAGTTAGCACTTGGAATGAAAACAAAATCCCAGTTTATACGCAAAAAGCTTCTCTCTCAACAATTCAGCAAGATTTGGGGAATATCGTAGAAGATGTCAAAAATCTTGGAATGATTTTTAATGTTCAGGACAAGGCCAATGAATACGCGGCCCAATTACAAACTAAAATTGACGCTGTTAAGAAAGCAAATCCAGCAAGTCAAGGTGAAAAGAAAAAGGCTTTGATTATGGTTGCTTATAATGATGAAACCTTCGGTGCCTACAAGTCTGCTTTGCAAGAGAGCTTGTTGAACCAACTTGGTTATACAAACGTTGCTACGGGGACATCAGGCTTGACCTTGGAAAATCTCGTGTCAATGGATCCTCAATTGATTATCTATGTAACCAGCGACCGCAATAAAAAATTGGATGAAAAAGCAGTAGAGTTGATGAAGGCAAATGCTGTTTTGGAAAGCGTTCCTGCTATTAAGAATCAAAAAATCATGACCATCTCTTACGATGAATTGATGGACTATGGTCCATCAGTGATTGATTCCCTTGAGAAAATCAATGACTTTATCAATAAATAATGAGTTTGATTGGGAAGGAATTCAAGTCAAAATCAGCCTTCCTTCTAACTACGACCTCAATCAAACCTATCCGGCTATTTTATTGAATGATGGAAACTTGGGCTTCTTATCGTCCTTTTCCGAATCTGTGATTTTAGTGGGCTTGACCTCTAAAAATCGCCTAGATGACTACACTCCTTGGAAGACAGCTGCTCTGAGAGATGGAGCTCCAGAGTTTGGAGGTCAGGCCAACGTCTATCATGATCATTTATTTGGAGGTCTTTTAGACAAGTTGCAGTCGCTTTATCGCCTGGATGAAGCACGCCTTGCTTATGGAGGTTATTCACTAGGTGGTTTAGCGGCAGTCTACAGTCTTTTCAGCTTTGACAAGGTTTCCTGTGTCTTTTCGATCTGCGGTTCCTTTTGGTATCCTGATTTTGTGACTTACTGTAGGGAAGAAAAGGTGAAAAATTTGGACTGTTTGCTGTATTTACAGAATGGGCAAACAGAAGGAGCCAATCATAGCAATCGCTTGGCTCAAGCACCATCCTATGCTGAACAGATCCATACCAGTCTTCAGAAATGCTATCCGAATGGCCAGTTTGTCTTTGATCCTTATGGACACCATGAACAAGTAGCTGAGCGATTTCTAGTCTTTTCCAGCTGGTTGGCCCAAAAATGGAAAATCAAGTAAAAGAGTTATCCCTTGGCTTTTGCCAAGGGATTGTTATATTTTTTAACCAAGAGCCTCTCTCTTCTTATCTGGATTCCAGACGAAGCTTGCGATAAAGCTAAAGATGATGGTTAAGATAGCAAGGATAATGGCAAGGATGAGGGCAGGGATGCGGATAAACCACCAGAGTGGGTTCGGCTTTTTATTATTATGCCATTGTTTCGTTTCGTCGTCCAGACGTTGGAATTCTGCTTGTATACGATTGGCGACTGTTTCAATGCCCTCATCATTCATTTTCTTTATATCTGAGATATCAATTGGATTTCCAAAGTTCATATCGACACGTTCACGGCTAACCAAGCCCTTCAAAGTCATAGGACCTGTGTAGGTAACCGGCATGATACGGACCTTGGCCATTTTAGCAATCAGGGCTACGCCACCCTTGACATCGTTTGAGTGGCGGCTACCACTTGGAAACATGATGAGAGAGCGGTCACTTTTTTTGAGAACATTGATAGGATATTTGATGGCAGAAGCGCTAGGATTTTCCCGGTCGATAGGAAAGGCGCCACACATACGAATCCACCAACCAAAGATACGGTTGGTAAAGAGTTCTTTTTTGGCCATAAAGATGAACTGTTTTGGCTTGGTCGCAAAGGCCATATAAACAGGATCCCACCAGGTGCGGTGAGGCGCCACTAGGATATAATTTTCATCTTGATTGGGAATTTTATCAGTATTATGATAGTGGGCATTGCCATTGATGGACCATAGGAGCAATACAACCAATCCGCGTAAATAAGTATAAAACATGCGATCTCCTTCGATTGTTTTCTTGTTATTATTATACCTTATCAAAGGAGGGCTGGCAAACTTTTCCCTTGACTAGGTGCATATTTGGGATGAGATTAGAATTCTTTTAGAAAAAATGATATGATAGAGTTTATGGATAAAAATAAGATTATGGGATTAACCCAAAGAGAAGTCAAGGAAAGACAGGCTAAGGGCTTGGTCAATGATTTTACTGCTTCGGCCAGTACCAGCACTTGGCAAATCATCAAACGAAATGTCTTTACCCTTTTTAACGCTTTGAACTTTGCCATTGCTTTGGCACTAGCCTTTGTGCAGGCTTGGAGCAATCTGGTCTTCTTTGCTGTTATCTGCTTTAACGCTTTTTCTGGAATTGTGACCGAGCTGCGGGCTAAACACATGGTGGACAAGCTCAATCTCATGACCAAGGAAAAGGTCAAAACCATCCGTGATGGCCAAGAAGTGGCTCTGAATCCTGAAGAATTGGTGTTAGGAGATGTCATTCGTTTGTCTGCAGGAGAGCAGATTCCTAGTGATGCCTTGGTTTTGGAAGGCTTTGCGGAAGTCAATGAAGCCATGTTGACGGGGGAAAGTGATTTGGTGCAAAAGGAAGTTGAAGCCTTGCTTTTGTCTGGAAGTTTCCTAGCCAGTGGGTCGGTTTTGGCTCAAGTTCACCATGTAGGTGCAGACAACTATGCTGCCAAACTCATGCTGGAAGCCAAGACCGTTAAACCTATTAACTCCCGTATCATGAAATCGCTGGATAGGTTAGCAGGTTTTACTGGGAAGATTATCATTCCTTTTGGTCTGGCTCTCTTGCTAGAAGCCTTGCTTTTAAAAGGTTTGCCTCTTAAGTCGTCCGTTGTAAATTCGTCGACAGCCCTACTGGGAATGTTGCCTAAGGGAATTGCCCTTTTGACCATTACTTCGCTCTTGACTGCAGTGATTAAGTTGGGCTTGAAAAAGGTCTTGGTGCAGGAGATGTACTCTGTTGAGACCCTGGCGCGCGTGGATATGCTCTGTCTGGACAAGACGGGCACCATCACCCAAGGAAAAATGCAGGTGGAGGCTGTTCTTCCGCTGATGGAAGATTATGATGAAGAGGCTATTGCCAGCATCCTGACTAGTTACATGGCTCATAGTGAAGATAAAAATCCAACAGCCCAAGCTATTCGAAAGCGTTTTGTGGGAGAAGTTTCTTATCCTATGCTTTCCAATCTTCCTTTCTCAAGCGATCGCAAGTGGGGAGCTATGGAATTGGAAGGTTTGGGGACAGTTTTCTTAGGTGCGCCTGAGATGTTGCTGGACTCTGAAGCCCCAGAAGCCAGGGAGGCCTTGGAGAGAGGGTCACGTGTCTTGGTCTTAGCTCTCAGTCAGGAGAAATTAGACCATCACAAACCACAGAAACCATCTGATATTCAGGCTCTAGCCTTGCTAGAAATCTTGGACCCGATACGAGAAGGAGCAGCTGAGACGCTGGACTATCTTCGTTCTCAAGAAGTGGGACTCAAAATCATTTCTGGGGACAATCCAGTTACGGTATCCAGCATTGCCCAGAAGGCTGGTTTTGCAGACTATGACAGTTATGTAGATTGCTCAAAAATTACGGATGAGGAATTGATTACTATGGCTGAGGAGACAGCTATTTTCGGACGTGTTTCCCCTCATCAAAAGAAACTCATCATCCAAACACTGAAAAAAGCGGGGCATACAACAGCTATGACAGGGGATGGAGTTAATGATATCCTGGCCCTTCGTGAGGCGGATTGTTCTATCGTGATGGCTGAGGGAGATCCAGCGACTCGTCAGATTGCCAATCTGGTTCTCTTGAACTCTGACTTTAATGATGTTCCTGAGATTCTTTTTGAAGGTCGTCGTGTGGTTAATAATATTGCCCACATTGCACCGATTTTCTTGATAAAGACCATCTACTCATTCTTGCTCGCAGTTATCTGTATCGCCAGTGCTTTACTAGGTCGGTCTGAGTGGATCTTGATTTTCCCCTTCATTCCGATCCAGATTACCATGATTGACCAGTTCGTGGAAGGGTTCCCACCATTCGTTCTGACTTTTGAGCGAAATATCAAACCTGTTGAGCCAAACTTCCTCAGAAGATCCATGCTTCGTGCTCTACCAAGTGCTCTCATGGTTGTGTTCAGCGTTCTTTTTGTGAAAATATTTGGAAGTAGCCAAGGTTGGTCTGAGTTAGAAATTTCAACTCTACTCTATTATCTCTTGGGGTCAATTGGTTTCTTATCTGTATTTAGAGCCTGCATGCCATTTACCCTATGGCGTGTCCTCCTGATTGTTTGGTCAGTAGGAGGCTTCCTAGCCACAGCTCTCTTCCCAAGAATTCAAAAACTGCTTGAAATTTCAACCTTAACAGGACAAACATTACCTGTTTATGGTGTCATGATGTTGGTCTTTACCGTGATTTTCATCCTGACTAGTCGCTATCAAGCCAGAAAATAAAGAAAGGCTGCAATCTGTGGATTGCGGTCTTTTTAGGTACAAGATTGCCAGCTGAAATGTGGTATAATAAGAGGTAATAGAGTTTTGGAAAGTGAGAGAAAATGATTTCAAAGAGATTAGAATTAGTGGCTTCCTTTGTGCCACAGGGAGCTATTTTACTAGATGTGGGAAGTGACCATGCTTATCTGCCTATCGACTTGGTCGAAAGAGGAAAAATCGAAAGTGCCATTGCAGGTGAGGTGGTGGAAGGTCCCTACCAATCTGCAGTCAAAAATGTTGAGGCTCACAGCCTAAAGGAGAAAATCCAGGTTCGTTTAGCCAATGGCTTGGCAGCCTTTGAAGAGTCAGACCAAGTGTCTGTCATTACCATTGCTGGTATGGGTGGTCGTTTGATTGCTAGGATTTTAGAAGAAGGCTTGGACAAGTTAGCTAATGTAGAACGATTGATCCTTCAGCCCAATAATCGTGAAGACGACTTGCGTATCTGGCTACAAGAGAACGGATTTCAGATTGTAGCTGAAAGCATCTTAGAAGAAGCTGGCAAGTTTTACGAGATTTTGGTGGTGGAAGCAGGACAAATGAAGCTATCAGCCAGTGATGTTCGCTTTGGACCTTTCTTGTCCAAAGAGATCAGTCCAGTCTTTGTCCAAAAATGGCAAAAAGAAGCTGCTAAGCTAGAGTTCGCCCTTGGACAAATCCCTGAAAAAAATTTGGAAGAACGTCAAGTTCTAGTAGATAAAATTCAAGCCATCAAGGAGGTGCTCCATGTTAGCAAGTGAAGTGATTAACGTGTATGAAGCCTTTTGTCCTCAGGAATTTTCCATGGAGGGAGACAGTCGTGGTCTGCAAATTGGCACTTTGGACAAGGATATCCAAAGGGTCATGGTGGCTCTCGATATTCGTGAAGAAACGGTGGCTGAAGCCATTGAAAAGGGTGTGGACTTGATTATTGCCAAGCACGCGCCGATTTTCCGTCCTATCAAGGACTTGGTATCTAGCCGTCCGCAAAATCAGATTTACATCGACCTCATCAAGCATAACATTGCAGTTTATGTCAGCCATACCAATATTGATATCGTTGAAAATGGTCTCAATGATTGGTTCTGTCAGATGCTAGGTATCGAAGAAACGACCTATCTGCAGGAGACAGGTCCTGAACGTGGAATTGGACGTATTGGGAATGTTCAGCCTCAGACATTTGGGGAATTGGCCCAGCATGTCAAGCAAGTCTTTGGTTTAGATAGCCTTCGATTGGTGCATTATCAAGAGAGAGATTTGCAGAAGCCTATTTCAAGAGTGGCCATCTGTGGTGGTAGCGGGCAGTCTTTCTATAAGGATGCTTTGGCAAAGGGGGCAGATGTTTATATCACTGGTGATATTTACTACCACACTGCTCAGGATATGCTGTCTGATGGCTTGCTAGCCTTGGACCCAGGTCACTATATCGAAGTGCTTTTTGTAGAAAAAATTGCAGAGCTTCTTAATCAATGGAAAGAGGAAAAAGGCTGGACTATTGATATCTTACCTAGTCAAGCATCGACCAATCCTTTCCACCATATCTAGTTAGAAGGTGAAGACAATGAAAAAAGTTGCCATTATTGGAGCAGGGATTGTAGGTGCAACAGCTGTCTACTACCTCTCGAAAGAAAGTGATCTAGAAGTAACAGTCTTTGATCATGGACAAGGTCAGGCTACTAAGGCCGCAGCAGGAATTATCAGCCCCTGGTTTTCCAAACGCCGCAATAAGGCCTGGTACAAAATGGCGCGCTTGGGGGCTGACTTTTATGTGGATTTATTAGCAGATTTAGAGAAGTCAGGACAAGAAATCGACTTTTACCAGCGTTCGGGAGTCTTTCTCCTGAAAAAGGATGAAACTAAGTTGGAAGAACTCTATCAACTAGCCCTCCAGCGTAGAGAAGAATCTCCTTTGATAGGGCAATTAGCCATTCTGGACTCAGCATCAGCTAATGAATTATTCCCTGGCTTGCAGGAATTTGATCACCTGCTCTATGCTTCTGGTGGAGCGAGAGTAGATGGCCAACTTTTAGTGACTCGTTTGCTGGAAGCCAGTCACGTCAAGCTGGTCAAAGAAAAAGTGACTCTGATACCTTTAGCATCAGGTTACCAGATTGACGAAGAGGTGTTTGATCAGGTTATTTTGGCGATGGGAGCTTGGTTGGGACATCTGTTAGAGCCTTTAGGTTATGAAGTAGATGTTCGTCCCCAAAAGGGGCAACTCCGAGATTATCAACTTGCCCAAGACATGGAAGCTTACCCTGTTGTTATGCCAGAAGGGGAGTGGGATTTGATTCCTTTTGCAGGTGGGAAATTATCCCTAGGCGCTACCCATGAAAATGATATGGGATTTGATTTGACGGTAGATGAAACCTTACTCCAACAAATGGAGGAGGCAGCCTTGCCTCACTATCCAGTCTTGGCAGTAGCGACTTCAAGAGCTGAGCGTGTGGGAATCCGTGCCTATACCAGTGATTTCTCTCCTTTCTTTGGACAAGTACCTGGCTTATCAGGTGTCTATGCTGCTAGTGGACTAGGTTCCTCAGGCCTCACAACTGGTCCTATCATTGGTTACCATCTAGCTCAACTGATCCAAGACAAGGAGTTGACCTTGGACCCTCTAAACTACCCAATTGAAAACTATGTCAAACGGGTAAAAAGCGAATAAGCATTTTACTGAAATTTTATCCTACCCTCTAGGATGGCAAATGACATTCCCTATCAAAAATGGTAAAATAAGAAAAAATAATCTGAGAATCGAGGAAAGAAGATGCAAGAAAAGATTTTGGTAACGGGTGGAGCAGGTTTTATCGGAACCCACACTGTTATTGAGTTAATCCAAGCAGGTCATCAAGTTGTTGTGGTGGATAACCTTGTTAATAGTAACAGAAAAAGTTTAGAAGTTGTTGAAAGAATCACAGGAGTTGAAATTCCGTTTTATGAGGCAGATATCCGTGACACAGATACACTCAGAGATATTTTCAAGCAAGAAGAACCAACTGGTGTCATTCATTTTGCTGGCTTGAAGGCTGTCGGTGAATCTACCCGTATTCCTCTTGCCTACTATGACAATAATATCGCTGGAACTGTTAGTCTTTTGAAGGTCATGGAAGAAAACAACTGTAAAAACATCATTTTCAGTTCTTCTGCGACAGTTTACGGAGATCCTCATACAGTGCCAATCTTGGAAGATTTCCCACTTTCAGTGACCAATCCATATGGCCGTACCAAACTCATGCTTGAGGAAATTTTGACCGATATCTACAAGGCAAACTCAGAATGGAATGTGGTCTTGCTTCGTTACTTTAACCCAATCGGAGCTCATGAAAGTGGAGACCTAGGAGAAAATCCAAATGGTATTCCAAACAACCTCTTGCCATATGTGACTCAAGTAGCCGTTGGAAAATTAGAGCAAGTGCAAGTGTTTGGAGATGATTACGATACGGAAGATGGAACTGGTGTTCGTGACTATATCCACGTTGTCGATTTGGCTAAAGGTCACGTTGCAGCTCTGAAAAAAATCCAAAAAGGTTCAGGCCTAAACGTTTATAACCTTGGAACAGGTAAAGGCTACTCAGTTCTTGAAATTATCCAAAACATGGAAAAAGCGGTGGGACGTCCAATTCCTTACCGTATCGTAGACCGTCGCCCAGGGGATATCGCAGCCTGCTATTCAGATCCTGCAAAAGCCAAAGCAGAACTCGGCTGGGAAGCAGAATTAGGCATCACCCAAATGTGTGAAGACGCATGGCGTTGGCAAAGCAAGCATCCAAATGGATTTGAAGACTAAGATGGTGATGTCAATCATTGTCCCCTGTTTAAACGAAGAGGAAGTACTTCCTCTTTTTTATCAGGCTTTGGAAGCTTTACTTCCAGATTTGGAGACAGAAATCGAGTATGTCTTTGTCGACGATGGATCAAGTGATGGGACCTTGGAACTCTTAAAGTCCTATCGGGAGCAAAATCCGGCAGTTCATTATATTTCTTTCTCTCGAAATTTTGGCAAAGAAGCAGCTCTCTATGCAGGCTTGCAATATGCGACAGGAGATTTGGTGGTGGTGATGGATGCAGACCTCCAAGATCCTCCTAGTATGTTGCTTGAGATGAAAGCTCTACTAGACAAAAATGCAGACTTGGACTGTGTTGGAACACGCAGAACCAGTCGAGGGGGAGAACCCTTCTTTCGCAGTTTCTGTGCTAATCTCTTTTATCGTCTTATGCAAAAAATTAGTCCAGTAGCCTTGCCGTCAGGTGTCCGTGATTTTCGCATGATGAGAAGATCTGTAGTGGATGCCATTTTAAGCTTGACTGAGTCCAATCGCTTTTCGAAGGGACTCTTTGCCTGGGTCGGCTTTAAAACCCACTATCTGGACTATCCAAATGTCGAAAGGCAGGCTGGCAAGACCAGTTGGAGTTTTAGGCAACTCTTTTTCTACTCTATTGAAGGGATTGTTAACTTTTCAGATTTTCCCTTGATTATCGCCTTTGTGGCAGGTCTCTTATCTTGTTTTATTTCTCTACTTATGACCTTTTTTGTTGTAGTTCGAACCCTTATTTTGGGCAATCCGACATCGGGTTGGACCTCTCTGATGGCTGTTATTCTCTTTCTCGGAGGGATTCAACTCTTGACCATTGGGATTCTCGGCAAGTATATCAGTAAGATTTATCTAGAGACTAAAAAAAGACCACTTTATCTCGTCAAAGAAAAAAGTGACCTTCCTGATTTTACAGAAAAAAATAAAGAGAAAAGACTATAATTTTGCATGGAAATATGCTAAACTAGAAGGAGTGGAACGTTCTTGTCGATATCAGGGTTAATCTTTAATCAAGGCACGTGTTGGACAGTTTCTAACAGCTTCTACGACGTCCTGACTAGGAGAGATTTCTTTTTCTAGTTGGTCAGGGTCATCGTAAAAACGCACGATTCCATTATCGTGGTAATCAAATAATTCAGAATAAGTTTGGCAAAGCCCGCAGGCAATGCAGCGTTCAGGTATAAGTGTGATTTTCATATTTATATTGTAATAAGAAAAGTAAAAAAAAACAAGGAGTAAGGTATGGCAAAAGAACCGTGGCAAGAAGATATTTATGAGAATCAAGAAGAAACAAGATCAGAACGTCGCAAGAGAGAACAAGGTGGAGGAGTGCTGGCTAATCGTATCTTGACTATTTTAGCAAGTATTTTCTTTGTGATTGTAGTCGTGATGATTATTGTTCTGATCTATCTTTCATCGGGTGGGAGTAATCGCACAGCAGCCTTGAAAGATTTTCACGATTCAGATACAAAAGTAGAGCAAGTTTCTTCTACATCTAGTAGTAGTTCAGAGCAGGCATCTTCTAGTTCAGAGGAGAAGGTAGAAGAGTCATCTAGTAGCTCAGAACATCCAAATGATCCAGAAGGAACTACAAAAGTTATGGCTGGAGAAGGAGAAGCAGCTATTGCCGCTCGTGCAGGTATTTCAATTGCTCAATTAGAAGCATTGAATCCTGGACATATGGCTACAGGATCTTGGTTTGCAAATCCTGGAGATGTGATTAAGACTAGATAGGAGTCATAAATGAAGACGATTCAAATTGCTATCGATGGTCCAGCTTCCAGTGGTAAGAGTACGGTTGCTAAGATTATTGCTAAAGATTTTGGGTATACCTATCTAGATACAGGTGCTATGTATCGTGCAGCGACCTACATGGCTCTCAAGAACCAATTAGGAGTTGAACAAGTTGAAGAACTTTTAGCCTTATTGGACCAGCATCCAATCAGTTTTGGACGCTCAGAAACTGGAGAACAACTTGTCTTTGTAGGAGATGTGGATATTACCCATCCTATTCGTGAACATGAAGTGACCAATCATGTTTCAGCTATTGCAGCAATTCCTGAAGTACGAGAGAAACTAGTTTCTCTCCAACAAGAGATTGCCCAGCAAGGTGGGATTGTCATGGACGGTCGCGATATTGGGACTGTTGTATTGCCACAAGCAGAATTGAAAATTTTCCTAGTAGCTTCGGTAGATGAAAGAGCAGAGCGCCGTTACAAGGAAAATATTGCCAAGGGAATTGAAACAGACCTTGAAACTCTAAAAGAGGAAATTGCTGCGCGTGACTACAAGGATAGTCATCGTGAGACTTCGCCTCTCAAACAAGCAGAGGATGCTGTCTACCTTGATACAACTGGCTTGAACATTCAAGAAGTAGTTGAAAAAATCAAAGCAGAGGCTAAAAAAAGAATGTAGATGTAGAAAAGCCGATAGATTGATATCGGCTTTTTCTATATTTGTCAAAATGCTGATTTTAAGGTATAATAGTTGCTGTTCGAGAAATTTTGATTTTCAAAGAATACTGAATGATGATAAGGAGAAACCATGAACAACCTACCAAATTGCCCAAAATGTAACTCAGAGTATGTCTACGAAGACGGTGCCCTACTGGTTTGCCCAGAGTGTGCTTATGAGTGGAATCCTGCTGAAGTTGCAGATGTAGAAGAGGGCCTTGTTGCTATCGATGCCAACGGGAATAAATTGGCTGACGGTGATACAGTAACTCTCATCAAGGATTTGAAAGTAAAAGGTGCGCCAAAAGATTTGAAACAAGGGACGCGCGTGAAGAATATCCGCATCGTAGAAGGCGACCACAATATCGACTGTAAAATCGATGGCTTCGGTGCCATGAAACTCAAATCAGAGTTTGTGAAGAAAATTTAAGCATGTCAAAACACTATAAACTTGTATTTTATAGCCGTATCTTCTTGTTTCTAGCGGCTTTTACGGGAGTTTATCTTGAAATCGCCAAGCATGGTGGATTTGGGATGTTACTCTATTATACGGTTCTGTCCAACCTTTTAGTCGCGATTTTTACGCTCTATCTCCTAAAGGTTATGAGCCGTTTAGGTGAAAACTGGCAAAGACCAAGTCTCTTGCGCTTAAAAGGTGGGGTCACCATGAGTATCATGATTACCTGTGTGATTTACCATTTCCTTTTAGCGCCTATTGCGACTAATTTCTATACTCTAGAAAATTTCCTTTGCCACTATATCGTTCCCCTCTGGTTTTTAGCAGATACCCTCTTTTTTGACAAACAGGGTCAATACAAGATTTGGGACCCAATTGTGTGGACGATTTTACCCTTGCTGTATATGATTTTTGCTCTTTTTAATGGCTTGGTATTGAAACTTGATGTTCCTAATTCTAAGGTCAGTCCCTTCCCGTACTTCTTTTTGAATGTGAACAAGGGTTGGGATGTCGTGTTCAAGTGGTGTCTGATTATCTTTGTTGCTTATATGGTGGCAGGATTTATCTTCTACTTTATTAAGCAAATCAAGAGAAAATCATCCTAAGACACAAGGGATTCATTTTCGAGTTTAAGAAGGAGTCTGTACACTAAAGAGGCTTCTTCTTTTCTTGCTTGTTTGATGACTATCAAAAAAGTAGAAGATTAAGAGAAATATAGAAAGAGATTTCATGAAACAATTTTTAGAACGGGCCAGTATTTTGGCTCTCTCCCTCGTTTTGATTACGTCCTTTTCCATCTCGAGTGCCCTGCCAGCCATGTTTGACTATTATCAAGGTTATCCTAAGGAACAAATTGAGCTCTTGGCGAGCTTGCCTTCCTTTGGAATCATGATTATGTTATTACTAAATGGTTTCTTAGAAAAAATATTTCCTGAGCGCTTACAGATCAGTTTGGGATTGCTGATTTTATCACTAAGTGGAACTGCTCCCTTTTGGTACCAAGCTTATCCTTTTGTCTTTGGAACACGGATTCTTTTTGGTTTAGGTGTTGGGATGATCAATGCCAAGGCCATTTCTATTATCAGTGAACGCTATCAAGGAAAAACGAGAATTCAGATGTTAGGGCTACGCGGTTCTGCAGAGGTCGTTGGGGCTTCTCTCATTACCTTGGCAGTCGGCCAATTGTTGGCCTTTGGTTGGACAGCTACTTTCTTAGCTTATAGTGCTGGATTTTTAGTTCTGATCCTTTATCTGCTCTTTGTACCTTATGGAAAAGAAAAGAAAGAAGTCAAGAAAAAAACGAAGGAAGCAAGTCGCTTAACTCGGGAAATGAAGGGCTTGATTTTTATCTTAGCTATTGAAGCGGCGGTTGTAGTTTGTACCAATACAGCTATTACCATCCGTATTCCAAGTCTGATGGTGGAAAGAGGACTGGGAGATGCCCAGTTATCTAGTTTTGTTCTTAGTGTCATGCAGTTAATCGGGATTGTGGCTGGTGTGAGTTTTTCTTTCCTGATTTCAATATTTAAAGAGAAACTGCTCCTCTGGTCTGGTATTACCTTCGGCTTAGGGCAAATTGTGATTGCTTTATCTCCATCCTTGTGGGTAGTAGTGGCAGGGAGTATTCTGGCTGGTTTTGCCTACAGTGTAGCCTTGACGACGGTCTTTCAACTTGTCTCTGAAAGAATTCCAGCTAAACTCCTCAATCAAGCAACCTCATTTGCAGTTTTAGGCTGTAGTTTCGGAGCCTTTACGACTCCATTCGTTCTAGGTGCAATTGGCTTATTAACTCACAATGGGATGTTGGTCTTTGCTATCTTAGGATCTTGGTTAATTGTAACCTCTATCTTTGTCATGTACCTACTTCAAAAGAGAGCTTAGGATTGGTTTCCTAAGTTTTTCTTTTTTGGATTTTTGTACCCAGACACTATTTGATTTAGGGCCTTGTTTACAGACTAATTTCTTGATAAAATAGAAGTTATGACAAGATATAAAGCAACTATTTCCTATGATGGTTACGTCTTTGCTGGTTTTCAGCGCCAGCCTCATGCGCGTAGCGTTCAGGAAGAAATTGAAAAAACCTTGACCAGGTTAAATAAAGGGCAAGCCATTACTGTTCACGGTGCTGGTAGGACAGATAGTGGGGTTCATGCTCTGGGACAGGTTATTCATTTTGATCTACCTTATCAGATGGATGAGGAGAAGCTCCGTTTTGCTTTGGACACCCAGTCTCCTGAAGATATTGATGTGATTTCGATTGAGCTTGTGGCGGATGATTTTCATTGCCGTTATGCCAAGCATAGCAAGACCTATGAGTTTATCGTGGATAGAGGACGTCCCAAAAATCCTATGCGCCGTCACTATGCCACCCACTTTCCTTATCCGCTTGATGTGGAACGGATGCGGGAGGCTATCAAAAAATTAGAGGGAACCCATGATTTTACCGGTTTTACAGCCTCTGGGACTAGTGTAGAGGACAAGGTTCGTACTATTACAGAAGCTAGTCTTAGGGTTGATGAGACAGGCCAGTTTTTGACTTTTACCTTTTCAGGAAATGGTTTCTTGTATAAGCAGATTCGTAATATGGTGGGGACACTGCTCAAAATCGGCAATAACCGCATGCCAGTAGAGCAGATTGACCTCATCTTGGAGAAAAAGGACAGGCAGCTTGCAGGTCCCACTGCAGCACCAAATGGTTTATATTTAAAGGAGATTCGTTATGAAGAATAATCGTATTTTAGCACTTTCTGGAAATGATATTTTTAGTGGTGGTGGTTTGTCCGCGGATTTGGCTACCTATACCTTGAACGGCTTGCATGGCTTTGTAGCAGTGACCTGTTTGACAGCCTTGACGGAAAAGGGCTTTGAAGTCTTTCCAACTGACGATACCATTTTTCAACATGAATTAGATAGCTTGCGTGATGTGGAGTTTGGGGGAATTAAGATTGGTCTTCTCCCTACTGTCAGTGTGGCTGAGAAGGCATTGGACTTTATCAAGCAACGCCCAGGAGTGCCTGTGGTTCTGGATCCTGTCTTGGTCTGCAAGGAAGCGCACGACGTAGCAGTTAGTGAACTCTGCCAAGAGTTGATTCGCTTTTTCCCTCATGTCAGTGTGATTACGCCTAATCTTCCTGAAGCAGAATTATTGGCAGGTCAGGAAATTAAAACCTTGGAAGACATGAAAACAGCAGCTCAGAAATTGCATGACTTAGGCGCGCCAGCAGTCATTATCAAGGGAGGCAATCGCCTTAGTCAGGACAAGGCTATGGATGTCTTTTATGACGGACAAACCTTTACAGTCCTAGAAAATCCCGTCATTCAAGGGCAAAATGCTGGTGCAGGTTGTACCTTTGCCTCTAGCATTGCCAGTCACCTAGTCAAAGGTGATGAACTTTTACTAGCAGTAGAAAGCTCTAAGGCTTTCGTTTATCGTTCTATTGCACAAGCAGATCAGTATGGAGTAAGACAATATGAAGCAAACCAAAACAACTAAAATCGCCCTTGTATCCCTATTAACCGCCCTCTCTGTGGTTCTAGGTTATTTCTTAAAAATTCCAACACCGACAGGCATTCTAACTCTTTTAGATGCGGGTGTCTTCTTTACGGCCTTCTACTTTGGTAGTCGTGAAGGGGCTGTAGTAGGAGGACTAGCAGGTTTCTTGATTGACCTCTTATCAGGCTATCCTCAGTGGATGTTCTTTAGCTTGGTTAACCATGGCTTGCAGGGATTTTTCGCAGGATTTAAAGGAAAAACTCAGTGGTTAGGCCTTGTCTTAGCAACGATTGCCATGGTAGGGGGTTACGCCTTGGGTTCTACTTTGATGAATGGCTGGGCAGCAGCCCTACCAGAAATCCTACCAAACTTCATGCAAAATATGGTAGGGATGATTGTAGGATTTATACTTAGTCAAAGTATCAAGAAGATTAAGTAATGAGGCTGAGTCAAAAGTCTTTCAAATAAGAAAAACGCATAGTATCAGGTGTTGAAAAACCTTGATACTATGCGTTTTATTGTGGGAAGATTTTCGAAGAATTTTAATCAAAATAAAGCAAGTCTTTGCTGGTGTTTGTAAAGAGGTCAAAGCCATCTTTGGTAACAACACCACAGTCTTCGATACGGACACCGACTTTACCAGGGATATAGATACCTGGTTCAACAGAGAAGCACATGCCTTCTTCGATGACCATGTCGTTTCCTTCCATGATAGATGGGAATTCATGGACATCCATACCGATACCGTGACCGAGACGGTGGTTGAAGTACTCGCCGTAACCAGCTTTTTCGATGACCTCACGAGCAGCGCGATCCACTTCATGGGCAGTCACTCCTGGCTTGATAAAGTCAAGAGCAGCTTGTTGGGCTTCAAGAGTCAAGTTATAAATGTCTTTCTTGAATTGGTCAGGTTTGCCGACTGCGACTGTACGAGTCATATCTGACGCATAGCCGTTGACTAGAACACCAAGGTCAAAGAGGAGAAGAGCATCATTTTCAACCTTGTTAGCTGCTGGAATACCGTGTGGATTTGCAGCATTATCACCAGTCAAGACCATGGTATCAAAGCTCATTTCATAACCTTCACGCTTCATAGCAAAGTCAATTTGGGCGATGATATCTGTCTCTGTCTTATCAAGAGAAATATTATCAAAGCCAACCTTAACAGCCTTGTCCGCATAGAGACCTGCAACCATCATTTTTTGCACTTCGTCAGCAGATTTGATGAGGCGCATGCGTTGGATACGAGGTGTGAGGTTGTTAAACTCAGCAGTTTCAAAAACTGTTTTCAAGCCATGATATTTGGTCAAGATGAGATTGTCAAACTCAACAGCGACACGTTTGAAGTCAAGTTGTGGAAGAGCATGTTTCATTTTTTGCCATGGATTTTCAGAGTCCACATAGCCCACAACTGGGAAGGAAACAGTGCTGCTCGCACGCTCCACTTCAAGGGCTGGGACAAAAAGGAGGGGTTCCTGATCCGCTAGGACAAAAAGGAACATTTGGCGTTCATGGGGATCACTGTAAAAGCCAGTGAGGTAATTGATTGTGACGGGGTCAGATACGACAGCGACGTCTAGTTTTTCTGATTCAAGATATGTTACGATTTGTTGTAATTTAGACATATGCTACCTTCTTTCTACCCCTCTATTTTGGCAAAAAATGAGAGAAAATGCAAGGGAGAAGGGTAAAAGAACAGACAAAAAGAACTCCGACAAGATAACGGAGTTCTTTGATATCATTTTCCTTTGTTTAAGAAAAGTCAGCCTTGCTTTTGACATCACTGTATTCTTCAGCGATTTCTTGGCTGAGAATGTCCTCATAAGCAGGGAGTTGAATGTCCTGACCATATTTCTTCTTGAGGGCAGTAGTGACTAGGCGATAAGCTAGATTGGCATTACGAGAGAGGATAGGCCCGTGGAAGTAGGAACCAAAGACATTCTTATAATGAACACCTTCGCCGACTTTTTCTTCGTTATTTCCATTTCCATAGACAACCTGTCCCAGCGGTTTTTGATCATCTGAGAGGAAGGTACGGCCCTGATGATTTTCAAAACCATAGTAGGTTTCATCGAAATCTTCATTGTGAATCTTGATGTCCCCGATAAAACGGTTATTGGTCTGGTTGAGCGTGTAGTGGCCCATGACCCCTAGTCCTTCGATGCGTCTCCCTGAAGCTTCAACATAATATTGGCCCAATAGTTGGAAACCACCGCAGATAGCCAGAACCACACCGTCGTTTTGGATGTAGTTGTCAATGCTCTCTTTTTTAGCAGGTAGGTCGTCTGCAATGATACTCTGTTCAAAGTCTTGACCACCACCGAAAAAGGCAATGTCGTAGTGATTTTCATCAAAGTTATCATGGAGAGAAACGATGTCAACGGTCACATGGGCTCCCAGCTTTTCAGCCACATACTTGAGCATGAGGATGTTTCCATTGTCCCCGTAGGTATTCATGAGGTTTCCATAGAGGTGGGCAATGTTGAGCTGATAGGGGTAATTGCCAGCTTTTGAGGAAAGTGAAGTATAAACCATTAGTTCATCTCCTTTCTAACAATCTGACGACTAGCCAGCAGTTCGCGGAATTCCAGCATAGCAGTATAAGTTGCTAGGATATAGGCATGCTTACAGTCCTGATTCTCAATGGTTTTAAGAACTTGTTCCAGACTACTTGTTTCAGTAATTTTATCAGCTGGATAGCCAGTTACTCGTAGACGACGTGCGATTTCAGAATGGCGAACACCCCCAGCATTGATTTCAGGAATGTCCATCTCAGTGATTTGTTCAAAATCAGCATCCCAGATCCAGCTGGTATCAATTCCATCTGCATAGTTGGCATTTAGGAGAACAGATAGACTAAATGGATAAGGAGCTAGTTTAATCATCTCGATAGCTTGGGTTGCACCAACTGGATTTTTAATCAAGACAAGAGTACATTCCTTATCCCCAATATGGAAGGTTTCTTGGCGTCCAAAGACAGCACGGCTCTTGTCAAATCCCTGCTTGATGAGTTGTGAATCTGCGCCGAGGAAACGGGCGATGGCAACTGCAGCCAGGGCGTTGTAGATATTGTAGAGACCACCGATTTGGATGCCGTATTCTTGGCCGTCAATGACAAAGCGAGAGCGATTGTTGGTTAACTCAACTAGTTCTGTCAAGCGATAGTCGAGATCAGGACGTTTACATCCACAACCTTCACAGATATAGGCACCCAAGTTTGCATAAGTATTGTGCTCATATTTGAGGATGCC
Source organism: Streptococcus mitis (assembly GCF_946188615.1). Lineage (GTDB taxonomy): Bacteria > Bacillota > Bacilli > Lactobacillales > Streptococcaceae > Streptococcus > Streptococcus mitis_BZ. The sequence goes on along the minus strand of NZ_CAMHVK010000005.1, from coordinate 11,208 downwards.
TTGGCAGTCAGGGCAGAGGATTCCTTCGGTATTATAGTGAGCCAGCTGAGCTGGACCTTTCTCCAAGTCAAAACCAAAATACTGTACAGGATTTGGAATAGCTGGCTTGTAGAAAAGTGGACTGTCTCCATTAAGAAGAACAGTGGCAGTAGGCACCTTACGAATGGCATCCAAAATCATCTTGTAAGTTGTGTAAATCTCACCATAGCGGTCCATCTGGTCACGGAAAATATTAGTAATAACAAATAAGCTTGGCTTGATGTAGTCACAGATACGAGATAGACTGGCTTCGTCGATTTCTAGGACGGCAATATTTTTCCCAGTTTTAGAAGATTTGGCTGTTAAGAAGGTTGTCGCAATTCCTGTAATCATGTTGGCACCGCTTGGGTTGGTCAGAACTTGACCATAAACCTCTTTTAAAATGCCGACAGTGAGAGCAGTTGTCAAGGTTTTTCCGTTGGTTCCAGTCACTACGACAATCTCGTAGTTCTTAGCTAGGTTTTGTAAAATATCTTTATCGAATTGAAGGGCAAGTTTTCCTGGAAGCGTACTTCCACGGCCAAGACGGCTTAAAATGAAGTGGGAAGAACGCCCAGCAAGAAGGCCCAAAGTAGTTTTTAATTTCATGTTTCTATTATATCATAAAAGAAGGAAAAGACAGATTTGATACTCAATGAAAATCAAAGAGCAAACTAGGAAGCTAGCCGCAGGCTGTACTTGAGTACGGCAAGGTGAAGCTGACGTGGTTTGAATTTGATTTTCGAAGAGTATGAGATTTCGCAGAAATGAAAACAGCCCTCAGAGGGCTGTTCGATACGATTAAATCTCAACTTAAATCGCAAACAAGTCATTCAAGTTCTCAGCCAAGGTTGGGTGAGTGAAAATTTGTTTTGTGAAGTAAGTGTAAGGAATCTTGTTGTCCATAGCAACAGTGATGATGTTGATGATTTCTTGAGAACCTTCTGAGAAGATGCTTGCTCCAAGAATTTCTTTTGTTTCAGTATTAACAACAGCTTTGAAAGCTCCGCGAAGGTCTCCGTTTACGTGACCACGAGGCATTGCTGCAACAGGGATTTCTTTCACTGCGTATGGAAGTTTCAAATCAGCTGCTTGGCTTTCAGTCAAACCAACTTGTGAAAGTGCAGGTGTGATGAACATAGTATTTGGTACATTGAGACGGTCTTCAAGTGTGTAGCTGCCATCTCCAGCAAGGTAGCTGTAAACAACACGGAAGTCATCAAGTGAAATGTAAGTAAATTGAAGGCCACCGTTGACATCTCCAACTGCAAAGACACCAGGAACGTTTGTTTGACAGTGTTTGTCTACTTTAATAGCACCACGTTCAGTTAGTTCAATATCTGTATTTTCAAGTTGAAGTGGTTCTACATTTGGTTTGCGTCCAGTTGCGTAAAGAAGGGCGTCGAAACGGTAAGTTTCGTTTTCAGTCACGACGAGCACTTGGTCACCGTCGTTTTTGATTTCAGTAGTACGGATGTTTTGAAGCAATTCAATACCGTCTTCTTCCATGTATTGTTTAGCAAGAGCTGCGATGGAAGGTTCTGCACGAGGTAGGAAAGTGTCCAAGGCATCTAGGACTGTGACCTTGCTTCCGAGTTTGTTGTAAAGACCAGCGAATTCAAGACCGATATTTCCACCACCAAGGACTCCAAGGTTTTCAGGTAATTTGTCCAAGTTTTGGATACCTGTTGAGTCAAAGACGTTTTTGCTTGTAGCAAGTCCAGGGATTGGCAAGACGTTTGAAACAGCACCAGTGTTGATGACGATTGTTTCAGCAGTCAGTTCTTTCTTTTCATCACCAGCTTGGATTTCGATGACTTTATTTGAAAGGAAGTGAGCTTCCGCATCAAAGATATCGACGCCTGTACCAGCAACAGTCGCATAGTTTTTACCGTTGAGGCGACTAGTGATAGTGTTTTTGGTAGCAATCACTTCTTCAAAAGACAAGTCTTTCTCAGCAGCAACCAGCAAAGTTTTAGTTGGGATACAACCGATATTGATACAAGTTCCACCGTACATAGCTTTGCTACGTTCAACGAGGGCAACTTTTTTACCAGCTGAAGCCAATTTACCTGCTAGTGTTTTACCAGCTTTACCAAATCCGATAACGATTAAATCATAAGTTAACATTTAGAGTTCCTCCTATTCGAATTTCATTCTAGCACAAGAAAAAAACTTTTGCACAATTCTGCTACGCTTTAAAAAAGTTTATGAAATAGTGGAAATTATAGCCTTACTTTCTCAGAAAAATCGTTTACATGATATTATCGATGGATTGGGCTATCTTTTGCTTCTCTCTTGTGTTATACTAGATAGGTTGCAAAGAAAACAGTACTTTTCTTTTGTGGAAAAGAAGCAACACGATTTTATATCCAGTATATGAAAATACGTCATAAAAAGAAAAGTATAAACTAAGCCCTATAGGGTGGCTTCGCACCACCTTTAGAAAGAAGAATATCGTGAAATTTAATGAATTAAACTTGTCTGCTGATTTGCTAGCAGAGATTGAAAAAGCTGGTTTTGTAGAAGCCAGTCCGATCCAAGAACAAACCATTCCCTTGGCCCTTGAAGGCAAGGACGTTATCGGTCAAGCTCAGACTGGTACAGGAAAAACTGCAGCCTTTGGCTTGCCTACCCTTGAAAAAATCCGTACAGAAGAAGCAACCATCCAAGCCTTGGTCATCGCTCCAACTCGTGAACTTGCTGTCCAAAGTCAAGAAGAACTTTTCCGCTTTGGTCGTAGTAAGGGAGTCAAAGTCCGCTCAGTATATGGCGGATCAAGCATTGAAAAACAAATTAAGGCTCTTAAATCTGGTGCCCATATCGTGGTGGGAACTCCAGGTCGCCTCTTGGACTTGATTAAACGCAAGGCCTTGAAATTACAAGATATTGAAACTCTTATCCTTGACGAAGCGGATGAAATGCTCAATATGGGCTTCCTAGAAGATATCGAGGCCATCATTTCTCGTGTCCCTGAAAACCGTCAAACTTTGCTTTTCTCAGCAACTATGCCAGATGCCATCAAACGTATCGGTGTTCAGTTTATGAAAGAACCTGAGCATGTCAAGATTGCTGCTAAGGAATTGACAACAGAATTGGTTGACCAATACTATATTCGTGTTAAAGAACAAGAAAAGTTTGATACCATGACTCGTCTCATGGATGTGGAACAGCCTGAGCTTGCTATCGTATTTGGTCGTACAAAACGTCGTGTAGATGAATTGACTCGTGGTTTGAAAATCCGTGGCTTCCGTGCAGAAGGAATTCATGGTGATTTGGACCAAAACAAACGTCTTCGTGTCCTTCGTGACTTCAAAAATGGTAATCTCGATGTTTTGGTTGCGACAGACGTTGCAGCGCGTGGGTTGGATATTTCAGGTGTGACCCATGTCTATAACTACGATATTCCACAAGATCCTGAAAGTTATGTTCACCGTATCGGTCGTACAGGTCGTGCTGGTAAGTCAGGTCAGTCTATTACCTTCGTTTCACCAAATGAAATGGGCTACCTTCAAATCATTGAAAACTTGACTAAGAAACGCATGAAAGGTCTCAAACCTGCAAGTGCAGAAGAAGCCTTCCAAGCTAAAAAACACGTAGCTCTCAAGAAAATCGAACGTGATTTTGCAGATGAGACTATCCGTGCCAACTTTGAGAAATTTGGTAAGGATGCTCGTAAGCTGGCTGCCGAATTTACTCCAGAAGAATTGGCAATGTATATCTTGAGTCTGACTGTTCAAGATCCAGATAGCCTTCCTGAGGTAGAGATTGCGCGTGAAAAACCACTACCGTTTAAACCATCAGGTAATGGCTTCGGTGGTAAAGGTAAGGGAGGTCGTCGTGGAGATGACCGTCGTGATAATCGCCGTGGAGACAACCGTCGTGGTGGTCGTCGTGATGATTTCAAAAAAGGAAGTCGTGGCAATGATCGTTTTGATAAAGACAGACGTTACCGTAATAAAGACAATAAAAAACCACGCAATACTTCAAGTGAAAAGCAAACAGGATTTGTTATTCGTAACAAGGGCGATAAATAAGAAAAAGCGGTTCAAAATGAATCGCTTTTTTATATAAGGAGACCGAATGGAAAAGAAAGATAAATAAATAGATATATTATCTTCTTGTAATATTATAATACACAAAAATAGGGAGCTTGTCAATAGAAAAGAAGCAATTTAATTAAAAATATTCTTGTTTTTTCAAATTGCAATTAAATAAGCAATTTTCAGATAATAATTGAAAATTCAAGCTGTTTATGTTATAATGATAGCGATTAAATTCGAGGTGAAAAATGGCACATTTATTAGAAAAAACTAGAAAAATTACTTCTATCCTGAAGCGCTCAGACGAGCAGTTGCAGGAAGAACTTCCCTACAATGCGATTACCCGTCAATTGGCTGATATTATTGACTGTAACGCCTGTATCGTTAATAGCAAGGGACGTCTCCTTGGCTATTTTATGCGTTACAAAACCAATACAGATCGTGTAGAACAATTCTTCCAAACTAAAATTTTCCCTGATGACTATATTCAAGGTGCGAACATGATCTACGATACAGAAGCCAATCTGACAGTTGATCATGATTTAAGTATTTTCCCTGTGGAAAGTCGTGCCGACTTTCCAGACGGTTTGACGACCATTGCACCGATTCATGTATCAGGGATTCGCCTTGGTTCTTTGATTATTTGGCGCAATGATAAAAAATTCGAAGACGAGGACTTGATTCTTGTTGAGATTGCGAGTACCGTTGTTGGGATTCAACTTCTTAATTTCCAACGTGAAGAAGATGAGAAAAATATTCGTCGCCGTACTGCTGTTACCATGGCGGTTAATACCCTTTCTTACTCCGAACTCCGTGCTGTTTCAGCAATTTTAGGGGAATTAAATGGAAATGAAGGGCAGTTGACTGCGTCAGTGATTGCAGATCGTATCGGAATCACTCGCTCTGTGATTGTCAATGCCCTTCGTAAACTTGAGTCTGCAGGGATTATTGAAAGTCGCTCACTTGGAATGAAGGGAACCTATCTTAAGGTCTTGATTACAGATATTTTTGAAGAAGTGAAGAAAAGAGATTACTAATGACTAAGGCTTTAATTTCGATTGATTATACAGAAGATTTTGTGGCTGATAGTGGAAAATTGACAGCAGGCGCTCCAGCTCAGGCAATTTCAGATGCCATCAGCAAGGTAACTCGATTGGCTTTTGAACGTGGAGACTATATCTTCTTTACCATCGATGCTCACGAAGAAAACGATTGTTTCCATCCAGAAAGCAAGCTGTTTCCTCCTCACAATTTGATTGGGACTAGTGGACGGAATTTATACGGAGATTTGCGGGCCTTTTATCAAGAGCATGGTTCAGACAGTCGTGTCTTTTGGATGGATAAACGTCATTACTCAGCATTTTCAGGGACTGACCTGGATATCCGCTTGAGAGAGCGTCGAATTTCAACAGTTATCTTAACAGGAGTCTTGACGGATATCTGTGTCCTGCATACAGCTATAGATGCCTATAATCTAGGGTATGACATCGAGATTGTTAAACCAGCCGTTGCTTCCATCTGGCCTGAAAATCATCAATTTGCCCTAGGTCATTTCAAAAACACACTTGGAGCTAAGTTAGTAGATGAAAATCTAAATGAACTTTCTGAGTAATTTGGTTGATGAAATGAAAAAAATTGAAAAAAAGTGTTGACAAGCATCCCAAAAGTTGATATACTAGTAAAGTAATCGACGCGGGGATGGCGGAATTGGCAGACGCGCAGGACTAAGGATCCTGTGACCGCTTTAGGTCGTGAGGGTTCAAGTCCCTCTCTCCGCATAGGATAAGAGTTAGCTGAGGCTAGCTCTTTTTTTATCTAATTTACGTAGAGCAAAAAATTTTTGCTCTTTTTTTGGATTTCATAAACATTTCATATTTGGATTTTATAATAGTCTTACAAATATGGAGGTGACAAATGAATCCGATCCAAAGAGCTTGGGCTTATGTCAGTAGAAAACGACTGAGAAGTTTTATTTTATTTCTGATTTTATTGGTCCTATTGGCTGGAATTTCAGCCTGTTTGACTCTGATGAAGTCCAACAAAACAGTGGAAACCAATCTTTACAAATCGCTCAACACATCTTTTTCTATTAAGAAGATAGAAAATGGACAGACTTTTAAGTTGTCGGACTTATCATCCGTGAGCAAGATTAAGGGGCTGGAAAATGTCTCTCCTGAACTTGAGACGGTCGCAAAACTGAAAGACAAGGAAGTAGTGACTGGTGAGCAGAGCGTAGAACGTGATGACTTGTCAGCTGCGGACAAGAACTTGGTTAGCTTAACGGCTCTTGAGGATTCATCCAAAGATGTGACCTTTACTAGCTCGGCTTTCAACCTAAAAGAAGGTCGACACCTCCAAAAAGGAGATTCCAAGAAAATCCTTATCCACGAAGAGTTGGCCAAGAAGAACGGTCTTTCTCTTCATGACAAGATTGGCTTGGATGCTGGTCAGTCCGAATCTGGTAAAGGGCAAATAGTAGAGTTTGAGATTGTCGGCATTTTTGCTGGTAAGAAACAAGAGAAATTTACAGGTTTGTCTTCTGACTTCAGTGAAAATCAGGTCTTTACAGACTATGAAAGTAGCCAGACCCTTCTGGGAAATAGTGAAGCTCAAGTCAGTGCAGCGCGCTTCTATGTAGAAAATCCTAAGGAAATGGACGGACTCATGAAGCAGGTGGAAAACTTGGCCTTGGAAAATCAAGGCTACCAAGTTGAGAAGGAAAACAAGGCCTTTGAACAAATCAAAGACTCAGTTGCAACCTTCCAAACCTTCCTAACCATCTTCCTTTATGGGATGTTGATAGCAGGAGCAGGGGCCTTAATTCTTGTTTTGTCTCTCTGGTTGAGAGAAAGGGTCTACGAAGTGGGAATTTTACTTGCACTTGGGAAAGGCAAGAGCTCGATCTTCCTACAATTCTGTTTAGAGGTAGTTTTGGTGTCGCTTGGAGCTTTGCTTCCAGCATTTGTTGCAGGAAATGCCATCACATCCTATCTACTCCAAACTCTACTAGCAAGTGGAGATCAGGCAGCCCTACAAGACACGCTAGCCAAAGCAAACAGTTTATCAACTAGTATCTTATCTTTTGCAGAATCCTATGTTTTTCTAGTTCTGCTTAGTTGCTTGTCTGTAGCCCTTTGTTTCCTATTTTTATTTAGAAAATCGCCTAAGGAAATTTTATCATCTATTAGTTAATACTCTTCGAAAATCTCTTTAAACCGTGTCAGCTTTATCTGCAACCTCAAAGCTGTGCTTTGAGCAACCTGCGGCTAGCTTCCTAGTTTAATCTTTGATTTTCATTGAGTATAAGAAGGAGAAATCATGACTTTATTACAATTACAAGATGTTACCTATCGTTATAAGAACACTGCTGAAGCAGTCCTATATCAGATCAATTATAATTTTGAACCCGGGAAATTTTACAGTATTATTGGTGAGTCAGGAGCAGGAAAATCCACACTCTTGTCCCTACTTGCTGGTCTAGATAGTCCTGTTGAAGGTTCTATCCTTTTTCAAGGAGAGGATATTCGTAAGAAGGGCTATTCTTACCATCGCATGCACCATATTTCCCTGGTCTTTCAAAATTATAACTTGATAGATTATCTTTCTCCACTGGAAAATATCCGCTTGGTCAACAAAAAGGCAAGCAAGGATACACTGCTTGAGCTTGGTTTGGATGAAAGTCAGATCAAGCGGAATGTTCTCCAGTTATCAGGTGGTCAACAGCAACGTGTGGCCATTGCGCGCAGTTTGGTATCAGAAGCTCCAGTTATTCTCGCGGATGAGCCAACGGGAAATCTGGACCCTAAAACTGCTGGAGATATTGTCGAACTGCTCAAATCACTTGCCCAGAAAACAGGTAAATGTGTCATCGTCGTCACCCACAGTAAAGAAGTGGCACAGGCGTCAGATATTACACTTGAATTGAAGGATAAGAAACTGACTGAAACTCGCAATACGACGAAATAATATGAGCTTTTCTGTTAGAATTATAAGAAAGAACAAAATCTAGAAAGGGAACCTATGTTACACAACGCATTTGCCTATGTTACAAGGAAGTTTTTCAAATCGATTGTCATCTTCCTGATTATTCTCCTCATGGCGAGCTTGAGTTTGGTCGGCTTGTCAATCAAGGGAGCTACTGCCAAGGCTTCTCAGGAGACCTTTAAAAATATCACCAATAGCTTCTCCATGCAAATCAATCGTCGCGTTAATCAAGGAACGCCTCGTGGTGCTGGGAATATTAAGGGTGAAGATATCAAAAAAATCACTGAAAACAAGGCCATCGAGTCTTATGTGAAACGTATCAACGCTATCGGAGATTTGACTGGATATGAACTTATCGAAACGCCAGATACCAAGAAAAATCTAACACCTGACCGTGCTAAACATTTTGGAAGTAGCTTGATGATTACAGGTGTCAATGACTCCTCTAAAGAAGACAAGTTTGTCTCGGGCTCTTATAAATTGGTTGAAGGAGAGCACTTAACAAACGACGACAAGGACAAGATCCTCCTGCACAAGGACTTGGCAGCCAAACACGGCTGGAAAGTCGGGGATAAGGTCAAACTAGACTCCAATATCTACGATGCAGACAATGAAAAAGGAGCCAAGGAAACAGTCGAAGTGACAATCAAGGGACTCTTTGATGGTCACAATAAGTCGGCAGTAACCTACTCACAAGAACTATACGAGAACACAGCTATCACAGACATCCATACAGCTGCTAAACTATATGGTTATACAGAAGACACAGCTATTTATGGGGACGCAACCTTCTTTGTAACAGCGGACAAGAACTTGGATGATGTTATGAAAGAGTTGAATGGCATCAGTGGTATCAACTGGAAGAGCTATACTTTAGTTAAGAGCTCCTCTAACTACCCAGCTCTTGAGCAATCCATTTCTGGTATGTACAAGATGGCCAATCTCCTCTTCTGGGGTAGCTTGAGTTTCTCAGTTCTTCTCCTTGCCCTCTTACTCAGCCTTTGGATCAATGCCCGTCGCAAGGAAGTGGGTATTCTCCTCTCTATTGGTCTCAAGCAGGCAAGTATCTTGGGTCAATTCATCACTGAATCCATCGTGATTGCCATCCCTGCTCTTGTTTCTGCTTACTTCTTAGCTACTTACACAGCGCGTGCAATCGGAAATACTGTTCTTGCCAATGTCACTTCAGGTGTTGCCAAGCAAGCCAGCAAGGCTGCTCAAGCCTCCAACCTTGGTGGTGGTGCAGAAGTAGATGGCTTTAGCAAGACCTTGTCGAGCCTAGATATTTCCATTCAGACATCAGACTTTATCATCGTCTTTGTCCTTGCCTTGGTTCTAGTGGTTCTCGTTATGGCGCTTGCTTCAAGCAATCTCCTTAGAAAACAACCAAAAGAACTCTTGCTGGATAGCGAATAAATTTGAAAAAATTAGTCTAAAATAGAGACTACATCTTATTTTTCTATTCAAGAATGGTGGATAGAGAATGGCTATTTAACAATTCAAAATAGAGCCGAAAGCAGTGGTGAAAATCATTGCTTTCAGTTGCTTTCTTTGTACTTTAGTACTTGAATATGATATACTAAAGCTATTGAATTTATTAGAAAGGGATTTCACAACTTATATATGGGATTGTGCATAAAAATATATAGAAACCTTATCTTGAAAATAGATAGATAAATCTGTAGAAGCCTATCCATATTGTAAACATAGACTAGTAGACCTAGGAAGGGTCTACTTTGGAAAATATAGATTAGTGAGGAAAAATAAACATTATGAGACAAACAAATGTTAGAGGAACATTATCTCTCCGTGGCTTTAGAAAATTAAGAACTGGTGCAATTGTTGCGACAGGTGTGATTTTATTGGGGCTGGGCTTTTTAGCTCCAACTGTGTCAGCCAGTGAACAAGATGGTGTCTGGGTAGCCAGAACAGTTGCAGAAGTAAAGGCTGATATTCAAAAAGAAGGTGATTTATTTAAGTATGTTATTAAGTGGGGGGACACATTAAGTGTTATCAGCGAAGCAAGTAATATCCCTGTAGATGTACTCCAAGAAATGAATCAAACTTCAGGCAAGAATTTATTCTTACCGCACAATGAATTGTACTTTACTGAAGCTGAAACGATTTCAGATACAGTCACAAAACACAAGATTGTCATCAAGGAAAGTGGTGCAAGTGGCGAAGTTCGCACTTACGAAGTCTTGCTCAAGAAAGATCAAGAGACAAAAGCTGTTACTTTTGAATTAACAGATGTCACTGAGAAAGTTGAAAAAATGGCTGTGAACTATAGCCCAGTCTATCAGCCTGTATCAGCTCCAGTAGTGGAAAGAGCGGAAGAATCGGGTGAAGAACTTGCCTCAGAAGCACCAGCAGAGACAAGCCCAGAAGTTAAGGAAGAAACAGAAGCTCCAGTAGCGTCAAAAGCAGAAACAAGGTCAGAAACTTTAAATGCTCCATCTGCATATACTACAAATGGGTCAGGAAACTCAACTGAATCAAGTCCAGCAGCAGACAAGGCCCCTTCAAATATAGGAACTACAAATCAACCTGTAGCTTCAAATCCAAGTTCTGAAGCGCCAGCGCCAAAAGCAGAGGTACCAGTGACTCCGGCACCGAAAGTAGAAGCGCCATCGACTCCAATGCCAAAAGCAGAAGAACCATCGACTTCAGCACCAAAAGCAGAGTTACCATCGACTCCAGCACCGAAAACAGAAGAGCCAGCAACTCCAGCACCAAAAGCAGAGGCACCAGCAACTCCAGCACCGAAAGCAGAGGCACCATCGACTCCAGCACCGAAAGTAGACGAGCCAACTGCAACAGCGCCAAAATTAGAAGAACCAGCGACTCCAGCACCAAAAGTGGATGAGCCAGCGACTCCAGCACCAAAAGTGGATGAGCCAGCGACACCCGCACCAAAAGTGGAGGAATCAGTAGCGCCAGCACCGAAAGCAGAAGAACCAGCGGTGCCAGCACCAAAGGTGGATGAGCCAGTATCTCCAGCACCGAAAGTAGACGAGCCAACTGCAACAGCGCCAAAAGCAGAAGAACCAGCGACACCAGCACCAAAAGCAGAGGAACCAACGACACCAGCACCGAAAGCAGAAGAACCAGCGGTGCCAGCACCAAAGGTGGATGAGCCAGTATCTCCAGCACCGAAAGTAGA